>JAQCGA010000066.1 GCA_027619145.1 bacterium
GGCAATCCGCGATATCTGCCGCCACAACCGGGCGCTGTACCTCTTGAAAAGGAACCCCCGCATGTCCCAGAATCTCACGAATATAAAACCCGCTATACCGCTTCGCCCCATTCCCATCCAACTGGCCTTCCGAATCCGTTACAACACAAACAGGCACCGCCATTTCTCGCCTCCCGGTCACCGTCAATTAGCCTGCGATTGCCCAACAGGTCGCCATTAAAAAGTGCTGATTTTATTCAAGATCCCACCACATAAGCCCATCGCCCTCTTCCGAAACATATCCGAAAGCGCAACCCCAGGAGTGGCGGTGCAGGGTTTCGTGCCCCTTCGCGCTCCTTCGTGCCCTTTCGTGATTTACCCTTCAGCCACCGCCTTTAATCTCCCCAACTGATCCGCACTCCCCAGCGCAATCAGAATATCCCCTTCACTCAAAGTAATGCCCGAAAGCGTTACAGCGGCCGAAGGGTCCACCCGGGGACGCCCGTCTGGCCCCTGAATGCCCACCACAATTGCGCCTGTTTGCTGCCCAATATTCGCTTCCCGTAAGTGCTTGCCCACCAGCGAAGACTTTGCATTCACCTTCACTTCTTCCAGCCGCATTGCTGCATCGCCCTCGCCCACCACAACATCCAGAAAATCCACAATCGACGGCCGCAAAATCACAGATGCAATACGGCGCCCCACCAACTGATAAGGGGACATCACCCGGTCCGCACCTGCCTTCAACAACTTGCTATTTGTCTGCTCTTCCGCAGCCCGGGCAACAATGGTTAGCTTCGGGTTCAACTGCCGTGCAGAAAGTACCACGAACACGTTAATCGCATCTTCGCGCAACACAGATACAAGCCCTTTTGCCCGTTCAATACCTGCCTCCAGCAACGTTTCGTCCTGGTCAGCATTACCTTTCACAAACAATATGGACTCATCTCGTCCCAATTCGGACGCCTCTGGATCCCGGTCAATAATCACAAAGGGCACACCGGCTTGCTGCAACTCCAGCGCAACTTCCTTGCCTACAATGCCACAGCCGCAGATAATGTAGTGGTCTTTCAGTTTTGAGACCGTGCGTTCCATCCTTCGCCCCCGCATTGCGTGAAGAATCTGCCCCTCAAAAAGAAACCCGAGCAACGTGGTTACCGAATACCCGGCAGTTACCACACTGAACAGCAACAGCAAAATCGTAAATCGCTGTCCCGTAGAAGAAAGCGGACGTACTTCGCCATAACCCACAGTTGTAATCGTTATCACTGTCATATACAAACTGTCCCACACCGGCCACCCTTCAATCCAGGCATACCCTGCCGTACCGCCGATCAGTAACATGCATAATAAAAAAAACGCACTTGTAAATCGCACAACCGGCGACATATTCACATCCAGAAAAAAGGATTGAAGGTTCGAAAAACGCTGCATGATAATAAGAACGCCAGGGGCGACATCAAAATAAAAAACGATCTGCACCTTACACACCATTGTAAGGTTGGGCCTTGACTTCTCTTTTCGACACAGCTTTATTGTATCACTTCCAGAACATCCATTCACACCACCAGGAAAATAAATGCCCGGTTCCTCAGCACCCACATACGCCCGGCTTTCATTTTATGTGCCGGACCAGCGCCTGACAAAATTCGAAGCCGAATACGAAACCAAGATCATACCCATCCTGTCTTCTCACGGCCTAAGTGCCCCATCCCCGGAGAATCAGCCTGTAATTCCAGGTATTTTCAGCCGGATCTTCAAGATCCCAACGCCCGCAGAAGTCACGATGAAACGAAACGCGCTACAGGCCGATCTACGCTGGAAAGATCTCTTACGAAACCTGGCATTATCCTACGGCAACCCAGAACCAGACGGGTTGATGCATTATAGCCTGGATCTCTTTGAGACACCGGCCGGCCCAGGCACAGAACTCACCAACGTAACCCGCTCCGGCGCCTGGCATACCTTCGACGTAATGGATGGACTTGTCGGTGGTTTTGTCTGGTCGATGCTGCAAGACCGGGAGGACAACCTCTGGTTCGCTGGATTTGGCGGTGGCGTAAGCCGGTTCGATGGAAAAACATTCACCAACTTCACCACCAGAGATGGGCTCATCCACAACGAAGTTACCTGCGCCTTTGAAGACCCGGACGGAAACCTCTGGTTTACCACCGAAGGAGGCATAAGCCGCCTGAAAGGGGAAACCTGGACTTCTTTCACTACAAAAGACGGGTTGGCCCACAACGAAGTCTCTGCAGTCCTTCAGGACCAGGACCAGAATCTCTGGTTTGCCACCGAAGGAGGCGTCAGCCGGTTCGACGGAAAAACGTTCACCACCCTCACCACCGAAGATGGCCTGGCCTGCAACCAGGTTTCAGACCTCTTACAGGACCGCAACGGACACTTCTGGTTTGCGACAGAAGCCGGGGTCAGCCGCTACAACGGACGTATTTTCACCACCTTTACCACCCAGGAAGGCCTGGCAGATAACTGGGTGCGCTCTCTCCTGGAAGACCGGAACGGAAACCTCTGGTTTGGCACCAACGAAGGTGGCGTCTCATGCTACAACGGCAACACATTCAAAACCTTCACACCAGAGCACGGCCTGATATGCTACGGCATCCTGGACATCTTGCAGGAACGAAACGGAAACTTCTGGTTTGCCACAGTCCGGGGCGTCAGCCGTTTCGATGGAAAAACCTTCACCAACTTCACCTCGAAAGATGGACTCGCCCACAATCGCGTCTGGTCTCTCCTGCAAGACCGCGAAGACCACCTCTGGTTTGGCACCTACAGCGGAGTCAGTCGATACGACGGGGAAACCTTTACAACCTTTACTTCAGACCGAGAAACCCTGGCTGACAACGGTGTCATCTCCATTCTTCAAGACAGCAACGGAGACCTCTGGTTTGCGCCCTTTGGTGATGGCGTTACACGCTACAACGGGGAAACCTTTACCACCTTTGACGAAACCTGCGGCCTCCCCGACGATATTGTGCTTTCTCTCACAGAAGACCGAAACAACAACCTCTGGTTTGGCACCTGGAACGGCGGTATTACACGCTACAACGGAGAAACCTTCACCACCTTCACTTCAAAAAATGGACTGGCCGGAGACCGTGTCTGGACAATCGCAGAAGACCCGGACGGAAATCTCTGGTTTGGCACCTGGAACGGCATCACACGCTACGACGGCAATACCTTTACCAGCTTCACCACAAAAGACGGCCTCGCGCACAACCGAGTACGCTCGCTGGCAATAGACCACAATGGAAATCTCTGGATTGGTACCTTTGGAGGCGTCACTCGGTACGATGGCACAACCTTTACCACGTTTACGACCCAGGACGGACTCGCCTCAGATAGCATCTGGGCCATTCGGGAAGACCGGGACAAAAATCTCTGGTTTGGCACTATGGGGAACGGTGTAAGCCGGTACGACGGAAAAACCTTCACAACCTTCACCGCAGAAGATGGGCTCGCCTCAGACAGCGTCTGGTCCATTGAAAAAGATCGCGATGGAAACCTCTGGTTTGGCACTAATGGCGGCGGCGTAAGCCGGTACGACGGCAACGTTTTTCAGACCCTCACCTCACAAGACGGCCTGGCCGGAAACGTGATCCAGCACACCTTGCAGGACCGGGACGGCTCCTTCTGGTTCGGCACCAACAACGGAATAACGCGTTACCGGCCGCGGACTGGATCACCCCCGCCCATATCCCTGGACGCAGTTGTAGCAGACCAGCGCTACGAAAACGTACCTGATCTGGAAATCTCCACCAGCAACCGCCTCATCGCATTCGAATTTCACGGCGTCAGCCTCAAAACTCGCCCCGGCGCAATGGTCTACTCCTATCGTCTAGAAGGATACGACACATATTGGAAACACACCCGCACCCAGCGCGTAGAATACCAGGATCTGCCGGTGGGAACCTACACCTTCGAAATCCTGGCCGTAGACCGTGACCTGGTCTACTCCAAACAACCCGAACGTCTCCACCTGAATATTACCCGGGACCAGCGCGACAAACAAATTGATGAACTCGAACAACGTGTACAGGAACGCACCCGCGAACTGCGCGAGAAACAGACCCAGCTCATCCAATCCGAAAAAATGGCTGCACTGGGTAACCTGGTGGCTGGCGTGGCCCACGAAATCAACAATCCCATTGGCGCCATCAACAGCGCCATTGACGTAATCCATCGAGGCATCAACCGGATTGTGCACACCCTCAAAGACGGAAAACCAGAAGAACTTCCCCGGCTCCAGCGCATCTTAGACCTGCTCAAAACCAATACCCTGAATGCGATGACCGCAGGCGACCGCATCTCGCAAATTGTCAAAAACCTGAAAATCTTCGCACAACTGGACGAAGCCGCCTACCAGAAAGTAAACCTGCACGAAGGCCTGGACAGCACCCTGCCTCTCATCCAGCACGAAATCCGCGACATGATCTCCATCATAAAAGAATACGGCGACATCCCGCACATTTACGGGTATGCCGCCGAGTTGAATCAGGTCTTCATGAACTTGCTACGCAATGCCGTTCAGGCAATAGACGGCCGGGGCACCATCACCTTGAAAACGTCCGTCCATACAGATCGCATCCGCATTGCCATCTCGGACACCGGCCGGGGCATCCCTCCGGAAAACCGGGACCGGATCTTCGACCCCGGCTTCACCACTTCAGGCGTAGGTGTGGGCACCGGCCTCGGCCTGGCCATCAGCTACAACATCGTACAAAAACACCGGGGCAGCATTCACGTTGAAACGGAAGTTGGAAAAGGCACCACCATCGTCGTCGAACTTCTGGTCAAGTAGATCTACCCATCCAGCCGTTCGTGCGATTGCGTGTAGCGCTCCAACGCCGCCATATCCAGTTCACAACCCAGTCCGGGTTTCGTCGGTGTGGGCACGTACCCGTCTTTAAACACCATCGGTTCTTCAATCAAATCATCTTCTCGCACCCAGCTTCCCACAAAATCCGACGCCATCGTACAATTGGGAACAACACACGCCGCGTGTACAAACGACGCCTCCATCACCCCCAGGTCCACACCCGAACCATGCCAGCACCGCAGACCCGCCGCAGCCGCTACCGTTGCGTTCCGCATATACCCTACCAGCCCGCCACCCAGATTCACACAATCCACCACCCCGGCTTTCACCGCCCGTAAAATTCCAGCCCCACTGCCCAGATGCATCGCCACCGGAATGTTGATCGCATCGTGGATCTGCTTATATCCCTCCAGGTCCGTCTTCGGAATTGGATCCTCAAACACCTCTACATTACCCAATTTCTCCAATTCGGCCGCCAGCGCAATCGTCTGCTCCGCCGTCCGGAAACGCTCGTTCGGATCTACAGTCACCTTGAACTCCGGCCCTGCCACCTCCAGAATGGCCTGCAGGCGCTCCACCATGGGTTCCTCAATCTTGCACTTAATCTTAATCCCCTTGAACCCCTGCTCCAGCGCGCGCCGCACCGTCTTCTGCCCATCCTCCGGCGTCTGCGACCCCATCCAGTAATCCGCCCGAACCCGGTTCCGCACAGCCCCACCCAACAGTGCATGCGCCGGCAACCGATGCACCCGACCCATCAGGTCAAATATCGCCATCTCAATCGAGTGGTACGCCGGCCCCTGCCCCACCTCCAACACCTCCTCACTGCCGTCGCTACGTGCCTCGTATATATTCTGCAACGTCATCTTCTCTGGATCTCTCCCCAGCACCTTCGCAACCCCTTTGTGCACCTCCTCAATCGGAACGACCCGGCTCGTCTCCCCAAGCCCATAAAACTCCGTATCCGTATTTAACCGGATCATATGCTTGGGCAACTCATCCCACCCGGTCTTTGCCACCCACTCTGCACTATTTACCCGCCCCGGAATCGTAGGCACCACAACCGTCCATACATCCACCGACGTAATTTTCATTTCCTCGCCTCCATTCGCCTATGCGCCTATTCGCCTATTCGCCTCTATTCGCCTATTCGCCTCTCCATCACCCCTGCGCCTGAGCTTCCGCCTCCGCTACCAGTACTGGACGCTCCAGCCCGTACGCATTCTTCCGAATCACCGTATTCCCATCCGACCGCACCGACAACTCATCGGGCTTCTGATACAACCAGTTATTATAAATCTCCGCCTGCTCCTCCGGCACACCCCGGATCACCACCGCTGTTTTTGGAGCCAGAAACGTATTGTGATGCACCTTCATCCACGTTCCCGCAACCTTCGTTCCGTCCTTCCGGTCTCGCCCGCCGTGCATATCAAAACAGTGGCTCAACGATTCTCCCAGCTCAATATTGTGCCGCGCCTCGTACCCGCTGCTAGACCGCCCGGTTCCCGCAAGCGAATGCCGGTTATAATTGAACAAATTGTATTCAATCAACGAAAACGCCTGATCGTGACTCACCCCGTACCCCAACCCGTTATACTGGTTGTGATGAATAAAATTATGGTGAATATGGTGCCCATCGCCTGCTTTCAGAGAAATTGCACCATGGCTCCAGCCGGCCAGTTCACAGTTGTCCACTTCCATCCCCGGAAACTCCGTTGTAATTCCGTCAGATGTGGGAAACTTATAGTAGTACTCGTGCCCTCGTCCTTCTTTAAACGACCGGTTGTGGTGCTCCAGACAACGCTTCGGGTTTGGCCCCTTGATCCTCAGCCCGGTAAAACGTACGTTCGGTCCCATTACCCGAATCAACGGACGGGTTGCAAACGTATCGCTCAAAATCATCCCGCCTTCAGACCCGTTCTCCCCCCGGTTACTCGCCAGCGTCACCCCCTCTGGAATCTCCAGCACCAGAGATTCGATATACACCCGTTCCGTCAGATCGATCTCCGCTTGCCCATCAATATACAGCACATCGCCCGGACCGGCTTTTGCCAGTGCTTCCAACAACGCATCCAGCGTTGAAATCGGATTGCTTGCCGGTACAATATTTGTATATCCGCTCCCCCCACCGATGGGCCCCTGTTCGCCGGGCTGCGCCCCGCAGACTTCACCTTCCAGTTCAACGTAGGTACGTTCTGGAACATCCACCCTGGCATCAAACATAAAACACCCCTTATATCAAGTTGGTATAGGATTGACAAACCCATTTTGAAAACGCATAATGCAACCGATCGTACGGAAAGTCAAGCAGATGTACATTGGGTAGAATTGCCTAGAAGCTGTCTTAAAGTTGCGCGTTGAGCCCAGAGGGCGAGAAAGGCCGAATGGTAGTTTTAAGACAGCTTCTCAAAGGAGACAACAGAAGATGAAAATTTGTCTGGCCGGAGAAGGCGCACAGGGCACCAACCATATGAAAGCATTGCATGCCATCGGCGGTGTAGAAGTGGTCTCACTCGCGGGCGGACAGGCAGCAGAAACCGCTGCCTTTGCGCAAGAATGGAACATACCAAACCATTCCCTGGACCTGGAAGAAAGCCTGCAACAACCCGGCGTGGAAGCCGTCATTCTGGCTACGCCCAACCATCTTCATGCAAAACAGGTAGAACTTGCTCTCAACATGGATAAACACGTCCTGGTTGAAATCCCAATGGGCCTGAACCTGGAAGAAGCCCAGCGCGTGGCAGACCTGGAAGAAAAAACCGGTCGCGTCTGCATGGTTTGCCATTCTCTTCGCTACTTTCCCACCCACAGAGAAGTCCACCGGCGTGTAGCGGAAGGCGAACTTCACCTCCACCACATCATCTCACAAACCTATTTCTTCCGGCGCAAAAATACCAATGCACTCGGCAAACCCCGCACCTGGGTAGATAACCTGCTCTGGCACCACGGCTGCCACATTGTGGACTTTGTTGCCTGGCTCTTCGAAGGCCAGAACATCCAGGCCTGGGGTCAGGCCGGCCCCAACCATCCCGAACTGGGCGTCCCCATGGACCTTACCATTGGCATGCGCAGCGCAGACGGCCGCCTGGCCAGCATCGTCCTCTCCTTCAACAATCACGGCCCCATCCGCATCGAACAACGCTTCATTGGCACAGAAACGACCCTCCTGATCGATGTCGGCAAAGCCAGTCTCACAGATTTTGAAGGCCGGCAAATCCCCGTAGAGGGCAACAGCCACGAAATACAGGACCGCGAATTTCTGGATGCCATCCGGGAAAATCGAAAACCACTCACCAGTTGCAACAACTGCCTGCCCACCATGAAACTCTTAGACCGCATCCAGCAGTCCATTGTTGAGAATCGATAAACAGGAAGCCATACGACTCACAAATCCCTTGACGAACCCCCCGTTTCCATGCTATCAATACCTTCGGTTCCCGATGATCCCCCACATCGAAATCCGGAGAAATACATGATCTACAAAGTCGAAACCCTTTATTATCGATGCCTTCGGTACAACGAGCAACACCTGGATTCTTTCCACGTCCTGGTAGGCCCCAACGCCAGCGGTAAAACCACTTTTCTGGACGCCATTACGTTCCTGGGCGACCTGGTTTCCAGCGGGCTTGAAACCGCCATTCGCAACCGCGCCGATGACTTGCAGGATCTCATCTGGCACCGCAGAACAAACCGGTTCGAACTGGCCGTCGAACTCCGTATTCCTCGCAAAGAAGGCGATCTCTTTGTAGACCATGAATACGGTCGCTGCCGGTATGAAATTGCCGTTGGCCCGCTCCCAGACACCGGCGAACCCGCCCTGCTTTCCGAACGGGTCCTCTTGCTCGCAGACAATTTTCGCGAAGACATCAAACCCGTACAGCAATCGCTTTTCCCCGTAGACCGGCCCACACCAGATTCTCTGGCCACGCCCCGGGTGCGCGGTGTCAAAACCGTTGTCCACAAAATCTCCGGCGGCAACGACAAATTCTACGACGAAACCGGCACCGGCTGGGACCCTTCCTTTCGGCTCGGCCCCCGGAAATCTGCCCTGGCCAACCTGCCCGAAGACGAAACCCGTTTTCCCATTGCCACCTGGCTCAAAAGTGTGTTCCAGAACGGCATCCAGCGCCTGGTTCTCAACAGCGCCCTCATGAAACGGCCCAGCCCACCGGCGCAGCTCCGGCGGTTTTCTCCGGACGGCTCCAACCTGCCCTGGGTTGTGGCCTCCCTGGGAGAACACGCCCCGTCCCGGTTAAACGACTGGGTTGCCAACCTGCGAGACGTGCTTCCAGATCTCGAAACGATTTCCACCATTGAACGCCCCGAAGACCGGCACCGCTACCTGGTCCTGCGCGACCGCAGTGGCCTCGAAATTCCCTCCTGGCTCCTCTCAGACGGTACCCTGCGCCTGCTGGCCCTCACCCTGCCAGCCTACTTGCCAAACTTTGAGGGCATCTACCTCGTGGAAGAACCCGAAAACGGCATCCACCCCCGGGGCGTAGAAACTGTGTTTCATTCTCTCTCCGCGGTACCCAACGCTCAGATCCTGGTCACCACACATTCGCCCGTCATGCTCAATGCAGCAGACCCTTCTTGCGTCCTGTGTTTCACCCGCACCGAAACCGGTGCCATCGACATTGTCCCCGGTGCAGAACTTCCCGCCCTGCAAGATTGGCGCGGCGAAACCGATCTGGGCCGGCTCTCTGCTGGCGGCGTGCTCGGGTAACCAAAAAGAAGTTGACGCCTGCAGAAAAATCTGATAAATTATCAACTATAAAGTACGGCCGACGTAACTGGCGAGACAGCGTGGAAAACCACGGGGGAACGTCGGTCCCAAACTCAATGAAGCCGATCGCCTGGGCCAAAGCAAGTACGCCCGGGCTCTTTTTTTTCCGGGCGGTAACCCGCAACCTCTTGCAAAGGACGCAGACCGATGCCAGAAAACGAACTCACCCTCCGCTACGGATGCAACCCACACCAGACCCCGGCCAGAATCTACAGCAAAACCGGTTCACTCCCTTTCCAGGTTCTCAGCGGTTCACCCGGATACATCAACTTGCTCGATGCACTCAATGCCTGGCAACTCGTCCGGGAACTGCGCCAGGTGCTGAACCTGCCCGCCGCCGCCTCGTTCAAACACGTAAGCCCCGCCGGAGCGGCCGTTGCCGTTCCCCTCAATGAAACGCTCGCAAAAGCCTACTTTGTGGACGGCATGGAACTCTCTCCACTCGGGGTTGCATACGCGCGTGCCCGGGGCGCAGACCGGCTCTCCTCCTACGGAGACTGGGCCGCCCTCAGCGATGTGGTAGATCTTCAGACAGCCCGCCTCCTCAACCGCGAAGTCACAGATGGCGTCATTGCCCCAGGCTACGAACCAGAAGCACTGGACCTCTTAAAAAAGAAACGCAAAGGCGCATACATGGTCGTCCAGATGGACCCAGATTACGCACCCGCAGAAATGGAAAGCCGGGAAGTCTTCGGCATCACAATGGAGCAAAAACGGAACAATCGGGTCACCGGTCCAGAAATCCTGGAAAACGTCATCACCAAAAATAAAACAATTCCCTCGGATAACGCCCGGGACATGCTGGTAGCCACCATCGCACTCAAGTATACCCAGTCCAACTCCATTTGTTTTGCCACAGACGGGCAGGTCATTGGCATGGGTGCCGGCCAGCAAAACCGCCTCGCGTGTACCCGCCTGGCCGCCGGAAAAGCCGAAACCTGGCACCTGCGCCAGCATCCCGACGTCCTTAACTTCAAATTCAAAAAAGGCCTCAAACGCCCGGAAAAAATCAACGCCATCGAACTCTTCCTCGAAGGCGACATGATGCCCGAAGAACACAGAGCCTGGGAAAAAGCCTTTGTCGATGTCCCCGAATTCCTCAGCGACTCCGCCCGTCGGGAATGGATCGACAACCTGGACAACGTCACCCTCAGTTCGGATGCCTTCATCCCCTTCCGCGACAACATCGACCGGGCCGCTCGCACCGGCGTCAAATACATCGCACAAACCGGCGGCTCCATTCGCGATGAAGACGTTGCCGCAGCCGCAGACGAATACGGCATGGTCATGGCACTTTCCGGTGTACGTCTGTTCCACCACTGATCGACCTGTGTAAAGGCTCTCCAAACGCAAAGCCCCGAAAAACAATCTTTTCGGGGCTTTCTTCATAAATAAATGCTGATAAGGTTGAAAAATTTTCCCTTCGGAAACTTAACGTTACGTCAAGTTTCCAATATACTTTAACGTTACGTTAAAGTATATTTATTTTTAAACAGGCAATCCAGTCTCCCCAAGGCCTGTCAGAGGTCTTATTTACAATATGAAGGACACGCAGATGATGCATATTGGAAGGCTGGCGCAACAGGCGGGAACCACCACGCGGACCGTTCGTTACTACGAAGAAATGGGCCTGATTGAGCCAGAAGGACGCAGCCCAGGCGGGTTCCGTTGTTATTCAGAAGAACAACTCAAACGGCTCCGCATGATTCTTAGCCTCAAAGAAATGGAATTTGATCTGGAACAGATCAAAACCATTTTGGACAAACGTAGCAATTGCTGCACAGGGGGCAGACTCGCTGCGTCCATTCTGGAAGATCTCAACAGCCGTTTAGATGAAGTGAATCGCCAGATCAAGCACTTCCAGAGTCTGCGCAGCACCCTCAGACAAAATATCGCCAGCCTCTGTAGTTGTCTCCCCTGCGAACTTCGCCTGGAAGACCGGCTCTGCGACAACTGCGACGTACTGCACGAAGATGTGCAAAAACCCCTGCCCTTCTTCCATACCATCCAGGTCAATTGACCTGAAAA
>JAQCGA010000067.1 GCA_027619145.1 bacterium
CTGTACACCGTTACCTTATTGTTATACGGGTTGAAGGGACGCTGCGAAACCCGCGTCATGAAGTTTTCAATATCTTCAATAAAGTTCGGCTTGGGATCCCCGTTTTCATCCCGGAAATTGGAAATCGCCACGGAATTTAATGTGCCGCCAATATCGCACACATAAGTGTACGGCACAATCATCACATTTGTAGATTCCAGATGGGTAAACGTCTCAATCGGTGCGGCAGCTACAACACGCGGGTCCTGATCCTGCGCATCGGAAAGGTCATCCTTCTCCTTTACCGTATCTACCGGCGTCAACTTTTCGTCGTCCAGGTCCTTGTACTTATTGAATTCCTCCGAATTCATAATCCCAATCACCGTGAACTCATTGCCCAGCATCTCAATCCGGGCTTTGCCCACGTCATCCGGGAAAATACCTACCAGTTCCGCAAGATCGTTGGGGAGAATACATACGTTTTCTTCTCCCGGCTCGAACCACCTCCCTCGAATCAAGAAGCGGTCCACGTCTGTAATCTCGGGTTCTTTTGCAGTAAGCCCCAGCAACCCGTTCACGAAACTGTCTTTCCCGGTCGTGATTCCAACATCAAAATCCACATACGTATCACGAGAACCCAGCGACGCCGTTTGTTCCGTCAGACGCGTAAAATTGATGTAGGCACGCTCGCCCCGAACCTGCGAGAGATACCACGCACGCGGCACAATGGTAGCCCGCTCCCGGAAAGCACTTTCCAGGTAATTCAGAACAGATTCCTGTAACCCGCGCCACGAGCGGTCTCGCACCAGCGCTCCCTCGTAAGAAGGGGCGTTATCCCGTGGCAAACGATAAAACTTGATTGAAGTCTGCACGGAAGTAAAAGACAGCGTGGTAAACGTTAACAATGTTAGCGTAATTGCCGTCAATCCGGTACGCAACGGACGTTTGCGAAGATTGGAAATCCCCAGGGTCACCGCCGCTGCTGTGGCACTTAACCGGCCCACGTCCGCTTCATACGTCCCAGAGGTCGCCTGCTTCATTTTTCGAATTTCTTCGCCGAATTTCGAAATCACAATAAACATGGCCACGCCACCCAAGGCCATAATCACAAAAGCGAGGAAGATAATATACGGCGAACTGCTCAACTTGAAGGCCGGATGCACAAAACGAAGCACCAGAAAAAAGAGCACGAAAAAGCCGGAGAACCAGCCGAGACGCGCGGTGATGGACGGTGCGCCAATCAGCAGGCGTTCGCAGAAAAAGGAGAACGGCAACAAAAGCATAAAATAGAAAATAATGCCGCGCACCGTATCGTTGGCCGTGGACATAACTTCCGGGTACCCCCGCGCTTCCAGACCCCAGGCCCGCCGGGCCGCCGCAATAAAAGCCTCGTAGTCCATCTTAGCCAGGCTTTCCCGGGCCAACAAAAGTTCCTCGCGGGCATTGTTATGCAACATCGTTAACCGGCTGTTTTCAATCCCGTATTGGGCCAGCTGCTTCATGCGGATATCATCAATCACCCACATGTCTTTGGCTGCCTTGTACGGTGGATAGAGAATCAATCCAGGAGGATATCCGGTGCCCCGGGCCTTCTCCAGCATTTCATCGTTCACAGCCCACATATCTACTGGATTCTCCAGGTATTCCTCCGGTGCATTAATCAACAGGTATTTTACACCGAACAACCCAGTACTCATTAGAATCTTCAAGTTTTCCGGTTCATTTGTCCGTGGATCCACACGCGAGAACGCGACCGCCGCCCGGGTTACATCTTCTTCTTTGGTGCTCTGATTCTGAATATAAGAGTACCCGTATTCCAGAGGTTGCGTATCTCCAGCATTGAGCACCGTCATATAATCGAGCGCGGAAAGATAGCTCGAGTCAATAATTTCGAACACACTCAGCGCCCGAGACTCGAACAGCACTTCCATCATCTCATTTTCCCACCAACCATACCCCTGCGTAGTGGGGAACTTCTTATCGCCCTCGTTGCCCAGATCCGGTGCCGAGGTAATACGCCCTTCGTCATCAATATCATAAGCCAGGATCTGATTGGAGAAACGGTTCCGCATAATATGGAAGTCGAACCGTCCGACCCGGTCCACGGCCTCTTTCGATCCGTATTCGGGACCTCTGCCTGGGTCGCCCACATACTTAGGACCCTCGGTGGCTTTTTGCACAATTAACGTCCTTACCCCTCCAAGACTTCCCGCTGGCCCTGGCTGCTGATACGTAACAACCGCACCAGGCACCGGCACCCTGGGAATGGCAAAATCCACATTCCGGTCAAACCATAAAATGCGTCCTTTGAGGCGATGCCCCAGATCCTGCAGTTTCAGCTTAGACACCCGGAAAAATTCGGGATCTTCTAGCGCCTTCAAGAGCATACCCGTTGTCGCACGCGTCTGCGCAGCCAGATTCTTATAATTCACAAACTCGGGCAGGTCTACCGGTGTATCTACTCGTTCCCTGATCGTAGAGGGTGTAGCCAGTGTGATGCCTTCTTTGCCCACAAATTTCACAGCTTCGCTGTCAAAAGCCAGCCGAATGGGCATGTAGTTTTTCCAGGTCCGCTTGGGCGGAGCAATTGCATCCACATGCCGGACTTCACCGGGGTACACTTTGCCCAGATAATCATCGAATTTGTTCGCATAAGGGGCCAGCAGGTTGTTCTCGTAGTTGTTCGTGGCCCAGTTCGGGTTGTAAAACGTACCATGCGAAAAACTGGCGACCTGATCTATTTCGCTGGACAGGTCGAACCCAATAAACAAGCGGAAGTTAATTTTCTCTTCGTCCGGAATTTTTTCCTGAAAGTGCTCACTCTCGCGCGAATGCCGGTACAGAAAATCATTCACACCGGCCAACCCCTGAAAATGCGCGCCATTTACCATAAACATAACCGAATACCGCGGTGGGCTGGTCTTGAGCGCCTTTGCGGTTTCTAACAGAGCGGCAAGCCCCGTTGCGTTTTCGGCTCCTGGCGCAACCGCTGGAACCACCGAAATCGCATCGTAGAAACTGCTCAGTACCACGGTCTCATCTTTCCACTTCCGCTCCTGCCGCTCCGTGATATAGGTATCCTCACCGGGCAGAGTCGCGTAAATATTCCAGGCCGGTACCTGCTCCCAGTCCATCCGCCCGGTTACGTGCACGTTCTGCGAAGCAGAAGCAGCCAGTTCTTTGATCCGAGCCACATGCTCTTTTTTTACCCAGAACCTGGGCACATCAACCGGAACCTGCATGAACTTCTCCAGGGCCTGGCCCCGGCTCACATGTCCATTGTCATAAAAAAGAATGGCTTCCGCACCCAGCATGCGCGGGTTCAGGTAGTTCTGGTCGCAATCGAACTCCATCAGGACAATACTGCCTTTAATAGGCTTGCCGTTTAACTCAACAAAATCTCCTCGGCCGCCGTACACCAGCGGCCCCCGTATCCCTTTTGCCGGCACCGAGGGCGTGCGCACGTGGTTCGGCCACAGACCGTACAACTGAATTTCTTCGCCGGTCTCTGCCACCTGGAGCGAAGCGCCCTTGTCGGCAGGAACCGTAACCTCGAATTCTTCTACCCGGATATCTTTTAAGCCAATTTCTTCAAAACGGGCTTTCACATATTCGAAAGCCTGTCGGTGCCCAGGATAACCCGGAACCCGCGAACCCATTTCGGCCAGTGCCGTAACTGTTTCCTGCAAATCCTCTGGAGAGATAGACTCTGCAATTGCCCGGATTTCTCGGTCCCGGTCGGAAATCACCACAGGTTTCACTTCTGGAACGCTGGGCCGAATATTAAATAACCGGACGAACCAATCCGTAACCTGCCCGGGATTAAAGACAGTTACAGAAGCAAGCATAAAAATCGCAACCGCCCAAAGAAACCAACCACCTAACTTTCGAAACATGTGAAGACTCCCAATGGAAGGAAGAGGGTAAAGCCGGTGTACCGCCCGAAGGCTCAAGGTATTGAGGTCTCATTCTAATAAAATAATTGGGGGTTGTCAAGGTATTTCGACTCCCTTTTCTACCCCTTTTAATTCGGTGATTTTGAACCCCTTTATACAAGTACTGTCAGGCGTTCGAATCCCTGGTTTTGCTTGACTTAAATAGGCAACACAACCATATTCTACCCCCCGACGGGCCGGCCTCGGGAACCACCGATCGAGGATTCTGTTACAACCCATGTTCTCCCCGAATCCAAGTTCATTAAAATTAACCCATCGGACTCCACGCGATGCGAACCCTGCTGTTTGTCCTGTGCTTGCTCCACTCCGCCCCGATGGCTTTTGCACAGGACCCCACGCCAAATGTTCCCCTTTCCCATCCAGTGTATCGGACCCTGGATCGGTTCCATGCCCGGGGATGGTTCAAAACACCTCCACCTGGCCTACGCCCTTATACCAGAAAACAAACCGCACGGTTCCTTCTGCAAATTCTGGAAACGATACACAAAGGAACACAGGTATCCCAAACCGAGCAAAAGACCGTACAGCGGCACAGAGCCGAGTTCACACTGGAGCTAGCCGAACTGGGCTTCCCCTCCGTACCAACTCCTCAAAACATAGGCCAGCGCCTCCGGAATGGGGGCAACCTCTATGCCTGGCACAACCAGGAAGCCTCTGTTTTTTTTGACCCGCTTTTCCGGCAGCGCGTGTTGTGGTTGCGAGGCCAGACCAGACCGGAAGAAACCGTTTCCCAAACCTATGTGGGCGGTATTCTTCGTGGCACATATTCGAACCAATTTGGATTCCAGGTACGCCATTTTGAAGCCCGTGAATGGAGCACCCGTTCCCGTACAAATCGAACAGATGTCATTGCTCAACCCGTAGAAGACGTGCAGTTCAAAGGCCACACAATAGATTTTCGCGAGGCCGAATTCCAGGCAGTGTACGCCACATCCTGGTTTGCACTGGATGCAGGTAAGAGTCGATTTGAATGGGGTCCTGGAAGAAGCGGTAACTTGCTGCTGACAAACCACAGCCCTCCTTTTGGACAACTTCAACTCCGGGCTTCTTACGGGCGGGTTCGCTGGACGCATGTCATCGGATTTTTAAGACCCCGCCCCACAGTCATCGACACAACCCGCATCCTTATAGATAACGGACATTACCGGACGTTCCCCCGCGAAAAGAACCTCGCTGCCCGCCGAGTAGAAATCGATCTGTCTCCACGTATCACCTTAGGTCTTCACGAATCTGTTGTATACGGAGACCGGTCCACCGAATTTCTCTATGCAACGCCCATTACGCTTTTTGCTGCCGTACAGAGCTACCTTGGCAATACAGATAACCTGCTGCTCGGATTTGATATTTCCTTCCGACCAGCCAAACAGGTACAGACTTATCTGGCCGTTCTCTTCGACGACATGGTCAAATTCGATCCCGGCGCCTTTGCAAACAAATTCGCGCTTCAGGTCGGTATGTTCTGGGTGGACCCGCTGGGCCTGCCGGACACGGATTTTCGCCTCGAATACATCCGCGTGGAACCCTACGTCTACACCCACAACTTCAACATCAATACCTACGAACACTTCGACTACCTGCTCGGATACCCGCTGGGTCCAAATGCAGACAATATATACAGTCGAATCTCGCACCGCTTTTCGTCTTCTCTTTCATTGGGCTTGACACTGAACCGGGAACGCCAGGGCGAAAATATTCTGAATCCCGACGGTACGCTGGTCAACGCAGGCGGGAACGCTCAACAAGGACGCAGACCCGATGACCCTCCTTCCAAACGTTTCCTGGAGGGTATCCTCGAAACCCGAATACATACGTCCATTGAGCTTACGTACGAACCTCTGCGGGATCTGTGCTTCAGCCTCGCATACTGCAACACCCGGGCACGCAATATTCTGCGAGCAGACGCCATACGAGGCAACACCACCGGTCACCGCCTGTCTATTACAGCAGATCTGAATTTTTATTGAAGGGGTGCTTTAACCCGGCGGAAAGACGGAGATAAAACCCTTGCGTGCACGCCTGCATTTGATATATTTGGGTGAATTTGCACCTGAAACCTGGATTGCTCGCCCAAAACAGTGGGCACGCTAATTTCAATAATGCTTTAAAAAATTGCTTCAGAAAGGGATGGGATCTTATGAAAACGCGGTTCTCGCACTTCCTGCTGGGTGGCTGTTTCTTGCTGGCTGCCGGGGTGCTCTCCGGATGTGGTAGCCCAGAACAAGCTACGGAAGAAAACCTTCAGGCACATGTGCTGTTCTTCTCCAATTTTGAAAAAGGAGTGGATGCCCTCTCCTCTGCAGGTCCCACACTGGCCGAACTCGACGGTGCCCGTACCCGGCAGGTTGCATCCAACGGGGTTGCCGAAACCGATCAGACTTCGGATGGATATCTGGCCTTTGAACCGGGGGCCGGTGCCCTCAGTTACCAGGCCCCTCGCAATTTCCCCTACAACGCCAGCGGAGCCTGGTCCGGTGCGGTTGCATTCTGGATGGATGTGGACCCCAAAAATGATCTGAAAGCCAATTATCCCGAGCCTTTCCACATTGGAAAAGGATGGGATGATGCAGTTATTTTTGTTGATTTCGATAAGAAGAATACACCTCTTGCCCTGCGCTTTGGCTGTTATCCGGACAAAGAAGGCGATATCACGGACCAGATGGTTGAGCAGCGAGTGATTCGCGTGGAAGGACTCAACTGGAAATCTGGCGAGTGGCACCATGTGGTCATCACCTGGTCCAACTTCAACAGCGGAAAAGCCAACGCCGAGTGGGCACTTTTTGTGGATGGTGTGGAAAAAGGCCGCAAAAAGAACCTCCACCAGGACCTCACCTGGACCCTGGCCGAACAGACCCTTCGTTTCAATCACGTGGACTACATAGGAAAAATTGACGAATTGGCCATTTTTGATACCATGTTGACAGCTCAGGACGCCAAATATCTTGTCAAACCTCGACGTCCGCTCAACCTGTTGCTCAAAAAAGACCGGTAGCCAAACGGTGATAAAAATCCACCTTGCGAAATAGCAAAAGAAAGAGGGCCGATGGAATCCTGACTCTATCGGCCCTCTTCTTATCGGAACCAAATATCATTTGTACGCGTTAGTAAAACAACAATCGTCAATACGATAAACGACCTCAGGTCGTTCGCATCCGGAGACTCTCCACGTGTTCTATTCTTCAACAAAAGGGCGTTATCTGCTCTTCTTGCTCCTGGTCTTTATGGGCTCCGGCTCTGCATTGCCCCTATTCGCACAAAACACCGCCGAAGTAGCCCACCTCAAGCGGCGCATTGCCAGTAGCCAGGGCGACATCCGAGCCCATGTAGACTACCAGGATCTTCTCCTGAAAATGAGCCGACGCCAGGAGTTGCTGCAAGAATATAAAATTTATTTGGACAAGGAACCAGGTAGGGCGATTTATATCTACCTCTACGGTCGCCTGCTAACAAGCCCTAAAGAAACCCTGAAGTATATGAAACGCGCCGTGTCTAAAGATGCAACCCTTTTTCAGGCTCGCGTAGATCTGGGCCGGGCGTATTACCATACCGGAGAGTACGATTTAGCCATTTCCCATTACAATGCGGCCCTCGAAATGAGACCCACCTCCGCATTTGTACGCAATCTTTTAGGGCTGGCCTATTACCACAAAGGCCATGCCGATCGAGCCGTTATAGAATATGAACGCGCCATCGAAAACAACAATCGCTACCTGGACGCGTATCTCAACTTGGGGCTCACCTATTTTTATACCGGCAAAATCGACGAGGCCATCCGTGTGTACCAGCAAGCACTTGAACTCAACGCCGGAGAGGACGACCGGCACTTCATCTACAGAAATCTGGGCATGGCCTATGCACAAAAAGGCGAAATCGACCAGGCCGAACAGGCCTATGTGGAAGCCCTAAAATTTTCGCCTGACTACGCTGAAGCCTACGTGAGCCTGGGCAACCTTGCATTCAACCAGGGCAAATACCAGACAGCCATAGAAAAATACAACAAAGCAGTCATCAACCTGCCCAATGATCCGTCGCTCAGGCTCAAACTCGGTCTGGCCTACTTCAATGAGAAAGCCTTCGGAGACGCCATTCAAAATTTGCAAAAAACAGTGGAACTGGATTCTGCACAAACCGACGCCTATTATTATTTGGGGCTGGCCAGCTTCAACGAAGGCCGCAATGACCTGGCAATGAACGCGCTTGAGACCTACGTTGAAAAAGAAAGACGTTTTTCCAGAAATGCCGTTGTTTTTAAAGCCAAACAATTGATCGATGATTTAAAGAGGATTCAGATTCGAGACCTGTATTCACCGTAGCCGATCACTCTGGCCCACCCAGCAGAACCAACAACATGCCGTTGGCCAGCAAGCCGCTGACCAGACCGCTCCAAACAACTTCAGCAACCGACTGTTCCCCAATAAACATCCACACAATGCCAATTGAGAGCACAATGGATACCAGCGGAAAAAGCCTTCTTGGAAGTTGAAATCGCCGCACCAGCAACGTGCCGAACAGGGCCAGCAGTGCTACGCCAAACTGGTCGCCAATTTCCATGCATTTCCTCCCGACCTTTCTTGATCGTCATATATTCGACTGCAAAAAACACCTTCTAATACGGACGTTGCTTTCCTGCATCCAAGACACAACCCATTCACCAGGATCACAATAAAAATGTGACATTGGACACAGCCCAGCAGGCTGGTTTTTAATACCTTACGCAGGAGCAAATGCACAGCCCTGGTTCGGGGTGAGCCAGGGCAAGATTGCCCTTCTCCTGCAGTAGGAACCGGACACTCGGTGCCCGAAACGCAGGAGAAGGGCGCTTTTTCTACCCGCTGCCGAAAACCGCCCCTGATGAATATATTTCTTCTCTTCTTGCGGGGCAACCTCTTTCGCAAAGAAACTCAAAGTCCCTTGGCCCGCTTTCCCCGATCGCCCTATATTTTACATACAGGGAAGCCCTGAAACCAGACAGGACTACCGGTTCTGCCCCCACGAGCAAGAGCATCCTGATCGCCACTTTTAGTACTAAACACCCTCTCTACACCCCGTTCTACACCAGCCATGAAAAAATGCCCATTTTGCGCAGAAAACATCCAGGAAGAAGCAATTAAATGCCGCTTCTGCGGAGAATTCCTGGATCTCCAGGCCGCACCACCCAAAGTACAGTCCAATGCATCGCTGCTTGGACCGGAAAAAATGTCTGAAATCCGCCGCCTGCAGCGTATTGCCGGCGGCCGGCCGACCCGTGCAGACACCGTACGCAAGAGCAAAGGCATCCTGTATCTGGTCATCATCGGCGCCATTCTCTTATACAGTTGGAACTGGAAACGCCTGTACGAAAACCGGTCCCTGCAAAAGGTTGCGCAATCCGAAATCTCCTTCGAAGCCTTCCAGGCTCTTTTCGGCGCAGCAAGTACTCTGTCTGAAAAAGAAAAAGACCAGGAATTCGAGGGATATAAAGGAAAAACTGTAGCCTGGCAGGGCAAAGTTATTTATATCAACCGCGAAGGCCCGGCTCCCCACCTGAATCTACGTCAGGGCGCAGGTGCCAAAGCTCTGGATGTGGTTTTGCGTTTTACAGAAAAAACACGCACCCAGCTAACCGACATCCGAGAAGGAGAGCAAATTCGCTACACCGGCAAAATCCTCAACTTTGACAGCTCCAATGCCTACATAACCCTGAACCACGGAATGATCCTCTCTGTCGAGTAACCCCGGAGGGTTCGGCCGGTTGCGCTTTCTTGAACAAAGTGCCCAATTTCGTATTGACAACAATGAACTTAAGTTGTATCTTGTGGCTATTGATGTCTATTTTTTCCGATTCTATCCAGAAAATTTCTTGTTTACATTTGAACGTTACATTTTGCTGCTGTTTTTCAGCGAAGGAGGGGAGATGCGATCTGTCCTGAATATTGGTCTTGTCCTGCTGATGAGCCTCGCCTTTGTCAGTTGCGCCCAACCGCCCGAGCAAGAGCTAAAAGCTGCTGAAGATGCGCTTGCAAGGGCTCAGAGTGCAGAAGCTGACGTATACGCCACCGAGGTTTATCGTTCTGCAAAAAATGCGCTGGACGACGCAAAATCCAAGGTCGAAAAGAGCGACTACGAAGGTGCAAAAGCCTCTGCCATCCGGGCCAAAGAACTGGCTGACCAGGCAACAACCCAGGCCGGAACCAACAAAGAAAAAATGCGCAACGAAGCGCAGGCCATGATCAATCGGGCTTCCGCAAGCATAGCTGACGCCCGTGCAGCGCTTGGAAACGCACCCCGCGGCAAAGGTGCCGATGGTGACCTTGACCAGCTCCATTCGGACTTGGCTCAGGCCGAAACAATGTTGGGCAACGCTCGGAACAACCTGGGAAGTGGAAAATTCATAGACGCGCTGGAGCAGGCTCGTACAGCCGAAAGCAAACTCTCCCCGGTTCAGGGTGCAGTTCAAACGGCAATGCAGAAAATTGAGGACTGGAAAGAAAAGAATAAGGCCTGGTACCTGCGCTAACATCAGAGGCCATTTGGTCCGCAACTGTGCTTCATACCTAATGATATACGGAAAACCGAGAAAGCGGCACGTTTCTCGGTTTTCCACTTTTTAGACCCTACCTTCATTTATGTCAAAATCGTCCTCCATACGCACCGGTGCCCTGTGTGCCCTGGTTGTCTTCTGTTCCTCATTTCTACCCGCCAGTCCACTCGAATCAGATCCCAGGCCCTCCCAACCCGTTCCATCACGACAGGACCTGGAAATAACAATCGCGGCACTGCAAGATTCGCTGAATCGTCTGGCAGACCACAGCCCCTATATTGTGATCAACAGGGTACACAACAATCTCCAGGTCCGCACAAGATTCCAGGTATTGAGCGAAGCCGTCTGCGCAACCGGCAGCGGGAAAATCCTGCGAGGCCCCCGCCAAAAGACCTGGGCATTCAATACGCCCAGAGGGTCTTTCAAAATCTTACGCAAAGTCGAAAACCCCATTTGGGCGAAACCGGAGTGGGCCTTTGCAGAACGCGGGAAAGCAGCACCGGTGCTGCCCTGGGCCTTTGAACGCCTGGACTTGACTACCCTGGGCGACTATGCACTTGAACTTGGCGATGGCTACGAAATCCATGGTACGCTCTACCCATACCTGCTGGGGCGGCACATCACCCACGGCTGCATCCGGCTCAACGACAAAGACCTGAAAGCGGCGTACACGCTTTCGCGGGAAGGTACACGGGTATTCATCTATTGATGCGTTTGCTGTTTTACTTGCTCCTGTTCCTGTCCGGGTTCGGCACCGTGCAAGCCGTGGATGTACCGCCCGATACTACGGCGCAGAAAATCTCACTCTTGAACCGCCAGCATGCCCTGGAGATGGAAATTGACCTGGTCCGGAAAGATCCCCAGCAATTCTACCTGGTTCTGGATCTTCCCGCCGCTGAAATCTATCTCAAGTCCGGCGCCTTCCTCCTCCGCACAATTCCAATTCACAAC
>JAQCGA010000068.1 GCA_027619145.1 bacterium
TCTTTCCGGGCTGACCCTTCTTGACTGTGGCGACACTCAAATTAGCGATCTTTCGCCGCTTGCAAATCTGACCGGACTGACGGAACTGAGGCTTTACAGCAATCCGCTCAGCGATGTTTCACCACTATCCAATCTCGTGAATTTGGACAAGCTCTATCTCAATGGAACCCAGGTCAGCGACATTTCTCCATTGTCCAATCTTGCAAGCCTATCCCTGCTCAGCCTCGCTGATACCCAGGTCAGGGATATTTCTCCACTGTCAAATTTATCGGGTTTGAATACGCTTTATCTTTATCGGATTGAGCTCAGCGATTTGTCGTCATTGTCGAACCTTATGAAATTGCGACGGCTTGACTTGCGGTATAATCAGATCAGTGACCTTTCCCCGCTGGCAAATTTATCAGCATTGATCAACCTGGAACTGAATGACAACCAGATCAGCGATCTCTCTCCGCTGGCCAATCTTCAGGCGCTGACCTTGCTTCGTCTCAGTGGCAACCAGATTACCGATCTTTCTGTGCTGGTGGACAATACCGGAATTGGCTCGGGGGATACGGTCTATGTGGATAAGAATCCACTGAGCGAGTATGCGATCGTCGGTCAGATTCCGGCGCTGGAGGCGCGGGGGGTGAGGGTGATTCAATGATGGATTGTTGAGAGAATGGAAAGCAAAAAAGCCGGGGTGTGTTCCCGGCTTTTTTGCTTTTTTTTGGGGGGACGGATGTCAGGGTTGGAGTTGCTGCACGCGGTCGGCATATCGACGAAAGTTTTTCTCGAAGGCTTCTTCACCCATGATGCCAATAACGGTTACGGAGAGGTTGCCCTGGCGGCCTACTGGAACGTACATGTACCCACCTGGTCGTGCGCGTTCGATCAGGGCAGGGTGGTCTGGGGCGATGGGGGCCAGGTTTTCGAGGCTGCCGTCCGGGCGTTTGCGGAAGATGCGGATGACGTGTGGGGCGGGCCAGCCCTGGTCGTGGATGCAGATGCCAATGTCGCCGTCCAGGTCCATGAGGTGTTTTTTACCCAGGCCGCCTGCGGAAATGCGGCCGTCGAAGGTGACCAGGGCGCGGATCGGAACAATGACTTTGGGCTGGCTGTTGCACAGGACGACCAGGAATTTTACGTAGAGACTGTGTGCGCCCAAAGAAACGGCGCTGAAGACCAACTTGTCCATGGGTGGCGGTTCACTGTCTTCCTGGGAGGTAATAACGAATTCGGCGAGGGCGATGGGGAAAATCTTACGCAGGTCTTCCAGCTCAATGAGCCGGTTTTTCGGGTGGTCCGGGCGGACCATGAGGCTTTCGCCAGCAGCCTCGGCGGTGGAGTAATATTCCCGGCGATATTCGGTCTGACCGTCTACTTCTTCTACTGCGCGCAAAATACCGCCCCGGGAGGCCAGGTATTCCAGGTCTGAATGGAAGAGGACGATGTCTATCAGGGAATGCGAGATTTCCTGGATTTGTGGAATATGGGCTACAATGGAGGCACCGCGCTCTTCGTGGCCGGGAAGCAGGCCGCTGCTCCACAGGCCGGCGTCGTGGAGGAAGCCGCCCATAAAGATTTCTACGAGTTCGCGTTTGAACAGGTTCTGGCGTAAAGCGGAAAGGGTCTCGGGGTTGTAATTCCGATCGTCTTCGGGAACATCCAGGCGCTCGAAGAGGGTTTCGGGCCGAATTTTGCCCAGATAGTTTTCGCTACCCAGGTTGGAGGCCAGTTCGGTAGCAAAGCTGGCCACGCGCAGGCCGTGTTTGGCGGCAGCCACGTCCAGGTTATAGTCCCGGATGAGCTCCAGTACCAGAGGGTTGCGGTTTTCAATATACTCGTCTATGGCGACTTGCGTGGATTGCTTGAAACGACGCAGGGCTTTTTCCAGTTCGGCGAGGGTCGCTTTTATATCCGGTTTTTTCAGGTCTTCCTGCGATAGTTTGGGGCCGGATACGGCCTGGTAGATGCCCTGGGCTGTGGTGGCTACCCGGCGGGCTTCCTGGCCCACATCGCGTGAGGCTTTGTGGGCACGGCGCTCCAGGGTGCGTTCGGTCTGTTCGTCCGGTGCATCTTCTTCGGGGATGTAGCCAGCAATTTCTTCTGCGCTGTCGTAGAGCAGAACGCGGATACGCGGGTCTTCTTCTTTGCCATGTTCACGGAAGTAATCCAGGATGCGGTAGGTAATCCGGGAGTTGCGCGGAGCCATGGCCACAGAGGAAGACGGGCCGGGAATTTCCTGGCCGAGGCGCAGGAGGTGGCCTTGATTTTTTTCGGACAGGATGCGCAACAGGTTGCGGGCCTGGGATACGGTGAGCTTGCGTTCGATCATGGAAGGCGGTCCGCTGGAAGATCGAGCTATGGAAGTATGGGGAGAACAAGGAAGGAGCAGGCCGGGATCAGTCGTTTTCGGCGAGTAATTCGGCAACGGCCTGCAAGATGTCTTTGCCTTTGAACGGCTTAACGAACGTACGGTGGGCACCCATTTGCTTGAGGGTGGGCAGGACGTCTGCTGCCATGCCGGAAATGGCAATGACTTTCACGTCCGGGAAGGAATAGCGCAGGTCCAGGAGAACTTCCATGCCGCCTTTTTCGGGCATGAGTACGTCCGTAATAATGAGGTCTGGGGGATGCTGGTTATAAAGTGTTGCACCCTCCTGGCCGTTGGCGGCATCCTGAACTTCGTACCCGGCCTGTTCGAGCAAGGCACGAAGGCCTACACGGATGTTATAGGTGTCATCAAGTATGAGGATACGGGCCAAAAACGGATTCCGTTGACAGGGTGCAATTCGTGTTGACGCGGCAGTGCCGATCAGATTTCAAAATGTCAGATCTTCGGTGCCAGAAGTTCGTGGACTGTGTCCAGCAAGATTTTTCGTGCTATGGGTTTTTCCAGAACGCGTGAGGCACCCAGCTTGAGTGCACGCTGGAGCACTTCCAGTCCACTGGCAGCTACAGCTACAATGACTACATTCGGGTCGTGGGTGCGGAGGTCCTGGATGGTTTCAAGGCCATCTTTTCCGGGCATGAAGATATCCGTGATCACCAGGTCCACAGATTCTCGACGGAAGTATTCCAGGCCTTCATTGCCGCTTGCGGTAGTAACAACCTGGTGTCCTCCGCTTTCCAGCAAGGCCTGGAAGACTTCTCGGTTCAGTTCTTCGTCTTCAATGATAAGGATACGCGCCATGGCGTGCGTTCTATAGAAATAGGTGGGTCTACTCCGAAAGTAACTCGGCTACTGCACCGAGAAATTCATCGCTTGCAAATGGTTTTTTGAATGTGCGCAGAGCGCCATATTGTAAGGCAATCGCTTTCGGATCTTTGTCGTGGCGGAAGCCCGGTCCAGAAATGTCCATGCCGGAAATGGCAATGATTTTGACGTCGGGGTTGCTGGCTATGAGTTGTTTGATGACTTCCAGCCCTCCCCGGCGGGGGATGAACAGATCGGTAACGACCAGGTCTACGGTGTCCTGGTGATAGGTCTCTATGCCCAATTCACTGGTATCGGCTTCGAAGATCTTATGGCCGAGGGCTTCGAGCATGTCCCGAAGCAGGTCTCGCATCATATCATCGTCGTCAATAATCAGAATACGTGCCATTGGATTGGGTTCCAGGTTGTAAGGCAAACTGTACCATGTTATCCGGCAGGTGCGTGCGGCGGGCGCAGGATTTCTCGGACGGTATCCCGAAGCTCTTCCATGTTCAAGGGCTTAACCAGAGTGCGTGCGGCACCCAGTTCGTGTGCACGGGCACAGTCATCTCCCAGGCCTGCCGTGATGGTGATGATTTTTATGCGCGGAGATATTCGCCGGAGTTCCTGGATAACCACCAGACCGTCTTTGTTGGGCATAAACAGATCGGTAATGACCAGGTCTACCGGGGCCTGGAGAAAAAGCTGCAGACCATCGTCGCCGTCAAAGGCTTCTACAATTTCGTAGCCTTCGGGTTCCAGGACGTACCGGACCAGTTTCCGAACCTGGGACTCGTCATCGATGACCAAGATGCGCGCCATGGAAACCGCCTGCGTAAAAGAGAAGTGGGTATCCAAATATAGGGTGATCCCAACATCTCTGTCAAACGCAATCTATGTGTGGCGCAACCGGGAGATTTCGGCTGAGATCCATTGGGAGCCTACCGAAACGACAGCCCTACCTTAACCGGAAAATACTGGGTGCTGGATTGAGGGGTGAAGCCTGCCTGGTATTTGCCTTCCAGAAAAATACTCCAACGATCGTTGAGACTGATACTTACCCCGCCTCCAGCGGCAATGCCAAAGGTATTTTCTGCATCTGCCAGAACCCGATCTGTAGAGGAGATGAGGGTATCTGTGACCTCGAACTCGGCGCGGCTGAACCGGAAGAAACCTGCGCCTGCAATAAAATAGGGGGCCACGCGAGACTCTTCCTGGCGGATGCCTCCCACAACCAGGTTGATGTAAGCGGTGGTCACCCCAATGGTTCCGCCGCTGGCCGATGCGCTGGTGGGGTCCAGGTCACTTAGGGCCAGGATTTTTTTTTCGTCCATTGCAAACCGATTGTAGTCCAGATAACCCTGCAAAATCATGCGTTTATTGAGCATGTATCCTGCGCCACCGCCTGCATTGAGGCCTGTTTTAGCGAAGTCGCTCAAGCCTTCGCTAACGGCGAGGCTAAACCCGGTGTGGAGGTAAAAGAGCCATCTGCTGTCCTGTTCGGGTTGTGCCTCGATGGGGGTGTGGGTCAAAACCAGAAGCGTGATCAAGATTCCCAGGCCAATGAATTTCATGAGATGGATCTCCTCTGCAAATGAAGGGGACAAAGGCCGGAGAGCTCCGGCTCGTTCTTGTTGGCTGTAGATCAGGCCGGGTCTGGGAAGCCGCCCCCATGCGGGCCTGCATATGCCAAAAAATAAAACAAGGAACTCTAAAAATTACGACGAATTGGCCAGAAGTCAACCCCGAAGAGGCAATTGTGCGGTGCGTTTATTGGAATGCGTATATGGACGCAACGCGAAGATTAGTGTTGACAGTTTGATCAACCATATGCTATACTTACACTTACTTAAAAAGAACCTCTCTGTCGGGGAGAGGAAGTGGAATGCAGGGGCCGATCAGGGGAGAGGTGTATGTTGGTTATGACGTGGTTGGTCGGGAGAACCTTGCAATGTCTCATCGAATGAGTTTGCAGTGTTATTTGAATGTACGGAAAGATCCAACGGTTGAGCCGGGGCGATACGAAGACCTGGAAGCATTAATTGATCTGTTTGGTCCCACGGATGCGGGGCAGGCCGCTGGGCACTCACCGCTGCCCAATTTGTTCCCGAACCCGGAGGTAGCGCCTTCGCTTCTGGTTGTAGAAGACGAACCTACAATGGCGGCTCTGTTGCGGGAACGTTTGATGGATTGGGGGTATCCGGATACCGCAATTACGCCTCTGTATTCAGGAGAGGAAGCCATTGCACATGCGCGGGCACACCGTGTGGATATTGCTTTGGTGGACATCAAGCTGAGCAATCCTCTGTCCGTGCGGAGTGTGTACATTTCTGGGTTGCATGTCATTCGGGCCATCAAAGAGAATTCCCCCAATGCAAAAATTATCCTGATTTCGGGTTTTGCCACGTACGGAATGGTGCGCGAGGCCATTCTGGATTTGGGTGCTTCTTATTTTCTTAAAAAGCCATTTCGTATGTCGGATATGCTGCTGGCTGTGTATTGGGCCGTGGAACGCATTCGCAGCGGCGCCAAGACGGCCGAAACCCGGCACGGTCCGGAGTCTGTTCTGGTGGTGGATGATGATGACCAATTGGCCGAGAGTATTGCTGCTTCTTTGCAAGCCTGTGGGTACCGGACAATGGCCGTACCCGATGGGGCTGGCGCTCTTCGTTTACTGAAGCAAGAGAAATTTGACGCCGTGCTGCTGGATGTTCGGATGCCGCAGATGAATGGTCTGGAAGTCCTGCGAAGCTTACGGCAATGGGACCGGGATCTGATTGTGGTGATGCTGACGGCAGTAGCAGACGAAAAAATTGCGGCCGAGGCAATGAGCCTGGGTGCCTTCGAGTTTTTGTTGAAACCTTGCGATATGGAGTTGTTACAGTTTACACTGGAACACGCTTTTGCCCGACGCCAGGAAGGAGCCGGGTAAATCGTCCGGTCTTCAGAGGGAAGATTTGATGTCGATTATTATTGCTGCACTCGCTGTGGTGGGCGGTGTGGTTTATATTCTTTTTGTGTTGCTTTCGTATTCCAGCGAATCTTCGCGACTGGGCCAAGAATTGCAGGTGCTCCAGGTCCGGCTGGCAGCGCAGAAACAGCGCATCCAGGAATACGAACATCGGTTAAAATCCCTGACAGAAGAGGAACCTCTGCAGCGCGGGAGGTGCGACCGTCTGAGCCGGTGGATTGATCTTTTGAAGGGGCAAAAGGTGCAAGTGGAATCCGAGCAGAAGAGGCCTCGAAGAGCGGAAGGACGTTCGGAGCGCGAGGAGGTGGTCCGGCAGTTTCTCACCGGTCGGAAAGGGCAGAAAGGGTAAGGCCTATGGAAGTGGGAATTGTGGTGGGGCTTACCGTGCTTGTGGTGGTTGTGAAAGGGCTGATAACCGTCTGGCTGAACCAGATGAAAAGCGCCATTCGCGAGGCCGAGGCGGAAGAAAGCGAGGTATTGGCGCGGCTGGGAAATATAGAAGCCGCAAAGCTCCAGGCAGAACGTGCGAAAGAGGCTCTGGACCGAGAGCAAAAATTGCTGGAAAACGAAAAAGATCTGCTTTGTGTGGGCATTCAGAAGCTGGGCGCCATACCGATACCGGAAGATGAGCTGGACGCGATAGAAGCAGCGGGACAGCCTGTTGTTGCGGTGGCGCCTGCTTCGGCGGAAGAGGAGACGGAAGAGGGGACAGAAGAGGAACGAGCGAAAGAGGTTTCTGCGGTAGAAAAACCGCCGGAGTCGGTTCGGTTTCGAATCCTGGTGGTGGACGATAATACGGAATTGCGGGAACTGCTGACACAGATCTTGAGCCGAAAGTACGATGTAGACGGGGCTGTGGATGGCTATGATGCGCTGAGTCGTATGATCAAGCAGAAAGAAGAGTTTGATCTGCTGATCACCGATTTGAAGATGCCCAACGTCAATGGAATCAAGCTGGTGGAGAACCTTCCTAAGAAGATTCCCACCATTGTTATTTCAGGCTTCTTGCAACGAGACGAATTCCGGGAAGCTATTGAAAAGCTGCAGCCTGTGGCTGTTTTTGAAAAGCCGTTTAAAATGGCCGAATTGCGCGAGGTGATTGAAAACGTTTTTGAAAAGAAAAGCTAACTCAATCCAGCGCCGCCAGCGCATCGATTTCTACCAACCAGTCTTCGCTGGCCAATGATGCAATCTGTACCATCGTTGCGGCAGGGTAAGGTGATTTGAGCAACTCGTTACGCACCTCGGTAATGGCCGTGCGGAATCGTATATCGGTTACGTAAATATTTAGAAAAACCAGATTTTTAAGGGATGCGCCTGCCGCTTCACAGAGAGCTTGAATGTTGCTGAAGACCTTTCTGGTTTGGGCATAAATATCACCGGGGCCAACCAGGGTCCCGTTTTCATCCACAGGCACCTGGCCGGCAATGTGTAGCGTGCGTTTTGCTTCTACCAGAATAGCCTGTGAATACGGTCCCGATGGCGTAGAAACCCCTTTTCCGGTCAGCGATTTTTTCTGCATGCGTTGATCCTCCTTCGAGTGTCTATCCTAAGAACACGTAGGTTCAATTTTTGAACGGTGGGTCGGGCACCTGAACCGTTCCCGGAGCGCGCCTGCGCGGTTTTCCGGATTTTTCGTGTTTCCCTTCCTTGTAAACGTCCGGCCGCACATTGGGTTTTTGTACGGGTGTTCGGGTGGATTGCGGTGGCTAATCTTCTGCACCGGAATCTGCTATGGCATGTTCGATGGCCTGAACCAGCTCGGCTTGTTTAAATGGCTTGGACAACATGTGTGTGATGCCTGCTTGCCGCAGTTGTTGCTGGATGGTGTTGTTGAGGTAGCCAGAGATTACCAGTACCGGGGTGGTAAGGGTCTGTGTTTGGAAGAGTTCGGCCAGTTCTTCACCGTTTGCCTCGGGCATCCGGAGATCCAGTGTGATCAGGTCGTACTGGCCTGAAAGCGCATCTCCTGCTCCCAGGATCGGAGAGGGCATGATTTCGACGCGATATCCGACCCTTGATAGCATATTTTCTAGCATGTTGCAGAATTCCTGGTTGTCATCAATTACCAGAATACGCTTGGACATTTCTCCATCTCCTCAAGCGAGCAGTACTGCCTCAGACGTTCGGAAAGGTTCTTTTTACCAAGATGTACGTAATATAAAGCAAACCATTCACAGGTCCAGAAAAAACATCGCTGCTTTCAAATACGGGTGCGTCCTTTTGCCTGGTACAAAGACTGTGGTTTCAATAGAAAGATCTGAACGCGCAATGGGAAGTTGCAAACCAGTGATTCGACGCGTTGCCCAGATTGCCGCAGTGGGGTTTTGCCTTCTCCTGGGGCCAGGAAAGATAGAAGGTGTTCAAGATCTTACCGAACTGGGCCTGGAAGAGTTGATGGAGATCCGGGTGACCACGGTTTCTCGGAAAGAAGAAGTACAGCGCAATGCGGCGGCGGCAGTATATGTGATTACTGGAGACGATATCCGGCGTTCCGGAGTGCGTAGCATTCCGGAAGCGTTGCGGATGGCACCCGGTGTGCAGGTGGCTCGGGTTGATGCCAACAAGTGGGTGGTTACGGTGCGGGGGTTTTCCGGGTTATTCGCCAATAAGTTGCTGGTACTTCTCGATGGGCGGAGCGTCTATACCCCACTTTTTTCCGGGGTATTCTGGGAGGCCCAGGATGTACTGTTAGAAGATGTAGAACGAATTGAGGTGATTCGCGGCCCGGGGGGTACGTTGTGGGGAGCCAATGCTGTTAATGGAATAATCAATATCATTACCCGGAAAGCCGCGGATACGCAAGGTGGGTTTGTACAGGCGGGTGCAGGCAGCGAAGAGCGTGTCTTTGGTGCGATGCGTTACGGGGCGAAAGCAGGAGAGGGAACCGCATTTCGCGTGTACGGAAAATATGAGTTGCGTGATGCATCGAAAGGTGTGGGCGTTCCAGATCGGAACGATGACTGGTATGTGTACCGGGCCGGAGGCCGACTGGATCGGACGTTTTCCCCAGAGCACGAACTGACGGTGCAGGGCGATTTGTACGGTGGGGAAGTGGGCCAGTTTATTTATACGGTTGCTGCGCTTACGCCGCTTGAACTGCCTGCAGAACAGGCGGTGCATTCGAAAGCGCACATTGGTGGTGGAAATGTGCAGGCGAATTGGCAGCGGAAATTCGGAGGAAGCTCTGTTGTTGCGGTGCAGGCTTCCTTTGATCGGGCACACCGCGATGAGGCTGTTTTGAGGGGCGCCATCCATACGCTGAGCCTGGATTTCCAGCATCGTTCTCAAGTCGGCAGGCGGCTGGAGGTTGCCTGGGGCACGGGGTACCGACGTGTCTGGGACTGGTTTGAGGGGGGGGCCGTAACGGATTTTGAGCCGAACCGGCGTACAACCCATCTGTTGAGCGGTTTTGTGCACCAGGAGCTTGCTTTGGTGCGAGAACGCCTGGTCCTGACCCTGGGTTCGAAGTTTGAACATCACACGTACGCGGGTTTCGAATTGCAACCCAATGTGCGGTTACGATGGCATCCGACGCCGTCGTACACATTCTGGGGGGCAGCTTCCCGGGCGGTGCGAACCCCGTCCCGGGCGGAGCGAGATCTGCGTGGCGTCTATCAGGTTTTGCCGCCAGACAGCCTTTTTTCAGGGTCCCCGCCGGTGGTTCTGGAGATTCGCGGCGCTCCAGACATGCAAAGTGAGGTTGTGAAAGCGTTTGAACTGGGGGGGCGGATGAGTCTGGGTGGCCGGTTCACGGCGGATCTGACAGGGTTTTATGCCCGGTACAATCGGTTGCGTACCAACGAATTGGACATCCAGAATGCGCAGGTGAACATACAGCCACTGTATCTGAGAGTGCCGGTACGCATAGACAACCGCGCGCACGGATGGACGTCTGGCTTTGAGGTTGCGCTGGACTGGCAGCCCCGCCCGGGTTGGATGTTACGCGGTGGGTATGGTTTTTTTCGAATGGGGTTACATGTAGATGAGAACAGCACTGATGTGACTACTGAGACGTTCGATGAGGAGAATCCGGAACATCAGGTGCAACTCCGCTCGTTTCTGGATCTTGGAGAAGCTGTGGAACTGGATGTGACAACCCGCTATGTGGGGCACCTGCCAGCGCAAAAACTTTCTGGCTACTTTACTGCGGACGTTCGGCTGGCCTGGCGTCTGACTCCGAAGGTCCAGGTTTGTCTTGTTGGACAGAACCTGCTGGATAGCCCACGTACTGAGTTTGTATCGAGTGGATCTCGTACCCTGCCTGCCCAGATTCAACGGGGTGGATACGGCTCAATTCAGTGGATGTTTTAACCATCGCCGGTAGAATCTGGCGGTTTGCCTCAAGCTATGGAAACAAGATGATCTCGGGGAGCGATAATGGTACGCTTGTTTATTTTTATAGGCATCCTCGTCGGAGCGGCATTTCTGCCCGTTGAAGCACCAGGGCGGGCTTTGAACAAGTCCCAGGAGCTGGCGGATCTGAGCCTGGAAGAGCTGATGGGGATGGAGGTGACCACGGTGTCCCGGAAACCCGAGGCACTGATGGAGGCCGCCGCCGCAATTTATGTGATTACTGGAGAAGATATTCGGCGTTCTGGGGCAACAACCATTCCGGAGGCGCTGCGGCTGGCACCGGGGGTAACCGCCGGGCAGGTAGATGCCAATAACTGGGCGGTAAGTGTGCGCGGGTTCAACGGCCAGTTTGCCAATAAGCTGCTGGTACTCATTGACGGCCGGTCCGTGTACTCGCCCATGTTTTCCGGCGTGTTCTGGGATTCCCGCGATGTCATGCTGGAAGATGTGGATCGGATTGAAGTGATCCGTGGTCCTGGTGCGGCGCTTTGGGGAGCGAATGCGGTAAATGGCGTATTGAATATTATTACGAAGAACAGCAAAGATACGCAAGGTGGTGTGATACGTGCTGGAACAGGAACAGAAGAGCGCGTTGGGATGCAGGCCCGGTACAGCGGGGTGTTGGGGGAGGCATTTTATCGGGTGTATACGAAGTTTTTTCAACGAGATGGAACCATCGATTCGTTGGGGCGAGATGTGTCGGACGACTGGCAGGCTGTGCGTACTGGATTCCGGGTAGATTGGGCGGCTTCGGCAACAGACCGGCTCACTTTTCAGGGCGATTGGTTCGACGGAGAGGTGGGGCAGGCAGTACATCAGGCGCCCGGCTCTCTG
>JAQCGA010000069.1 GCA_027619145.1 bacterium
GGTGCCCGGCTACGCCGGGCGGGGTGAGGGCACCCTACATCCCAATCCTGAACTTATCTCCCTCCCCCGTCGAAAACACCACAAACCCCTCTCCCACCAGCGTCTCAAAATTGAACTCCTCCTCCACCCGAAATCCCTCTCGGCCGTCCACTTCTCGAATCGTAAATACGTGATCCCCCACACGAACTCGACAGCCAGGGTACGCAGGGCCTTTCGGGTGCTCTACATCACTCTGAAATTGTGACAGACCTCCGTCTTTTACCTTTCCTGCGCCCCGGATAAATCGCGGAAAATCTGCCAGAAACACCCGGCTGCCTTCTCCCTCAACACCGACCTGCCCCACGCGGTACACCGTCTCCACCCCGGAAGGATGGGTCACATACATTACCTTCCCATCCAGAGAGCCATCTTCCGGCAACCGAACATCCACGACCAGTTCACACCGGCTCGGCTCGCCAGTAAGATCACCTGCCAAACCCGTCACACTACCGGCATACATTCGCACCTGTTCAAGAATCTCGTGCCCAACCCGCAACGCAGACCCGTCCAACACCTCCATCTGGAGCCCATTTCCAATCTCCGTCACCACACCTGCCCGGCCAGACAACTCCACAAACCGCCCATCAGGCAACGCCGCAGAAACACCTTCACCCGAACCATTTATACCAATCACCCGCACCCCATCTCGTTCTACAATCCGCAGCGCTACACCCGCTCCCTCAGAGGTCAACACCTCTACTTCCTGAACCACAGCTTCGCCCCGATGTGCTTCAATAACCGAAACGAACTGGCTTTTTCCGCCTGTTTTACGCAGGCACACCACCGGGTATTTGAACTCATCCAGCTTCCCGTCATCCTCCTGTGCTCTGCGGATAGACGGCCCTTCACTCGTCAACAACCGCGCAGAGCCGTTGCCCACAAAACGCACATCCACCTGCGTTCCTTCTCCTGCAAAATGTACCCCAAAATCACCCTGAACATCGGCAGCTCTCGTCTGCTTCAAATACCCGTACAACGCTTTGCCGGAACCACTCTCCCCCATCTCCCCATCTGCCGCTTTCATCTCTGGATCTACGCTCAGACGCTGGTTAAAATCCGCAGACCCGTGCAACAGATAGTCGTGCACCTCACCACCTTCTACTTCGAACACATCTATCACATAGCCGGTATCTTCCCCTGTGGGCACCAGCAACACCGATCGCCGATAGACCGTCGTATCATCGAACGCACCCGGTGCCTCTGCACAGATAAAACCCGATTCCTTTGCAGACGCAGGCCGATACGTCACCAATTTCCCCCCCGTTTTCGTCTGCTCCCGGCCGTCCACAATTACCGTATTGTGACTCCCAGCCGAAGTCGCCCACTCCCGGTACTTCGTATGCGTATACCCAATATCCGAAAGCAGCTCTTGCCCGAAAACATCCAGCCCCATCGAAAGCGTATCGTAGTGATGATGCCCACCCCAGGGCCCATAACACAGCGTTGCACGCACGGCCTCCCTGGATCGTCCAACACCCAGAATCACATTTCCTGCACCCGGCACCAGATAATTCTCCGGAATCAGCGCCAGCAAATCCTCCTCGGTAACCCGTCGCTCTCCAACCGTGGACCGTCGGAACAGAGCGTATTCCACCTCCGAAACCGGTATGTTAGACTGCCCGGTCATCTCGTCTGCCGCTTCTACAAATCTCCCCATCGACATAATTCCGCTCGAACGATGACCCGGCAACGTCGCTTTCGCCCACGTATCGTTGGCCATCATTGTGCGACCGTCCGGCATGAACAGTCCCACCGGAATTGTGTACATTTGAGGCAAAAATGGCATTTCACCGTACACATCCATCCCACCCACTCCACTCAACACATCCGGCACCCGCAAAATCCCGCCGGTAATCATAGAGAAATAATTCACCGTATCTTCAGCCCAGTATCCATCGTACCCGTAACAATTATCAATCAATATTCGATATAAATCATACGCGTGCTGCACAAACTCCGGTTCATCCAGCACGCGTCCCACCAGCCCCAACCCCATAATGCGCCCCCCGTCATAATTCGTAGCCCGGTGAGGCACCTCCAGCGTATGCCGGATCGCTTCATACAGAAGATCCCGCTCAATTGCCGTACGCACATCCTGTCCGATCTGCTCTGAAAGCTGTTCAATTTCCCCACTGTCCGAAATCAGATCATACACCTGTGCCAGCGAATACGCCCGACCTGCGTCGGAAAATGGACTCATGTGGTAATTCCCCAAACGCGCAGACACAAACGGAAACGGTGGATCTTTATAAAAACTGTGCTCGAAATGCCCCACACGATCCGCATGCCCATAGTACGTACCCAGCCCATGCACCGGATAATTGGGATACACCTCTGCCAACCGTGCTAAAATCACCGCAGCCTTATGTGCATACCCCTTCTCCCCCGTCAACGCATAGGCCACGGCCAGCGGATTTGCCAGCCCTACGACGCGCTGTTGTGTATACCCCAGCAGCATGTTTCCAAAAGAGTACCGCAACCCCTCATCGTCTTCCCAATACCGGTACCGCACCGCCTTCCCTGCCGGCCCAATTACTTCAAATTCTCCCACCGCCTCGTGCTCTGGCCCAGGAAAAACACTCCCGCAAACCTTACACCGCACGTGTTCCGGATCCTCTGGCGACCAATCCCAGAAATGATCTCGCCAGCCTCGCTTGCCCCGGTCCACAGGGCAGCGCGGCAACGGAAAATTCACCTGCTCGGAAATCTGCGAACGAATCTCTTCATCCGACATCTCCAGCGCTTTTCGACGATCCAGCGAAGAAACCAATTCATCCCGGTATTCCTTGGCCCAATCGTACGTCACAACCCGTTCCCTCGCCCGCTCTATCTCCGCACTCGTATAAAAAATGGGATGCGCCACTGTTCTCGGAAACGGCTTTGCATCCTCCCAATACCGACGATCTCTGGAACAATCGATCCGCTCAACCATCTTCCAATCCCCCTCTAGACCCGGACCACACCCGGCCATAATTGCCATGGTGCCCAGCCCTGTACATTGTAAAAATGTGCGGCGCGTCAAATATTCGTCAGACATCTTGCTGATCCACACCGGGCGATCCAACCGGCACCTTCCCATACATCAACAGACCAACCAATTCCGACACCGCAGCTTGCGAATCCCATTGCGTCAAACACCCCAGATGGCCCGTTGCACCGGGCACTGCCACAAACCCACAATAAAACGCTTCAACATGATTCATACCGTACCACACCTCCGGCGAATACATTCTCCAGTCCAGGCATCAACGGACCGGACCATACGCTGTACAGATAACTCGCAGACTCGTACCCTCCACGCTTCATCTCCACCGTATCCGGCGCATACCCATTGCAACCGTTCGTATACCCCAACAGCATCGCCCGCTTCGGTGCAACCGCGGCTTCCACAACCTCACCCAACGCGTACAGCGGTTCCACATTCAACCCAATCAGCGCCAGATCCCGGTTCAGCCACAACGTCTGCACCTGAAAATCTACTGTTTCGGGAATTTCCTTCCCCGCATCCAGGAGCACCAGTGCCTCTTCTGCATATCGTTCCGTCACCGAATTCTCACCCCGCATCGCCTCAATCTCTTCTCGGGTCCGATACATCTTCTCGCACGACGCCGTCACCGTCCGAATCGACCCTGAAAGTACCAGGTCATCAATCCGCTCAAACGACCCGCCGGACAATACGGCCTCGGTCTCGGCAAGCAGATCTCGCCCAATTTCGGGCAATTCATCGTGCCGCATTGCCCGCCAGCGCTCCCCATCGGCCACACGCCGGGGCCGCGCATCCGCACCAGATCCCTGTAAGAAAACCGGCAACACATCCGGACCGTACGCCTTCGAAAACGCAGCCCGCCATGCCCCCACAAAATCCGCTGTAATCCGATACTGCGCACCTGTTGCCACCGGGTGACACGATACCCGTGCACATACAGCCGCAAGTGATCCATCCGCCCGTTTGAGCACCAATACCTGTAACCGGTTGTCCGCGCCACCGTCCGGGTTCGGCGCATTCAAAATCTTCCCATCCCGTTCCGGACGCCGATTCATAGGAACCATCGTCTTCCCCTCCCCCAACCACAGTGTCCCCTCGGCCAGGTTCTCCACCGCTTCCCTTGTCGCTGCTTCCACCTGGTCGTACAACCAGTCCCGGTACCGGTCTGAACCACCTGTCCGTCCCAGCTCCCGAAAGAGCCATCCCCGCGAAGGGAGCATGGGCCCTCCGTGCGTATGTGACGCATTCAGCATGACACTCTCCGCTGGACACCCCACCACCTCTCCCAACCGAGCCAGCAGATCCGTTACCGTACCGTCGTTCGGAAACGTGCAAATATCCGCCGCCCCAAGGAGTGCCCGCCGCCCGTTCTCCTCCAGCACAATTGCCGTAAACGTCAGCGGATCGTTCACATCTTCAAAAAAATCATCCCGTCCGCCATATCCATGCATCCGCGTCTTAAACGGCGGTGTAATCTCCTTCGTCGCAATCCCAAACCGCATCTTGTTCTCCTCCGGAAACATGTCTTATCCGCATCCCCCAACTTCCAATTCTGTCACCCACACGTTCAATGCCACGGCCCCTTCTCTGGCCGATATTTCATGATTACTTCATTCGACGTCGGCAGAATTCCGTAGAGTTCCGGCCTCCTCCTCGAAAACACCATTTCTCGCCATCCCGCGCCTTGCGCCGGAATATCTTCCGTAAAGTACTGTGAAATTCCACTTTCTCCTCGCTTCGGCTGCTCTATTTTCTTTCCCGCGTAATATACTTTCTTCTGTTCAAAATCAATGTCGGTAACAACCACACCTTCCCGTTGAAAATTCGATCCCGCCAGAATGTACCCATACGGATCCACCACCACACTGCGCAGACCCGGGTCTGAACTATTCCAATGTGCACAGGCCACCCAGAACCCGTTATCCACCGCCCGTGCCCGTAACAACAATTCATTATTGAACCCGTCTGCTCCCCACATCTGACTCGGGTCGAACATCATCTCTGCACCCTTCAACGCCAGCGTGCGTGCAACCTCATACGTGTACAGATCACCACACGTCTGCACCCCAATCCTCGCAAAATCTGTATCGAACACCTTGATTTCCGGGAACCCCTTTGTCCAGTAAATTGGCTCTTCGAACACCAACTTTCCTTCCCGGTTCCAGATCCGAGCAACGCTGACCTGGCTCGAATCCCCCAACCCACCAATGATCACATATGCCTTCATTCTCCGCGCCCGATCGGCCACCATGTTCATCACTTTCTGCGTCGTCTCATTGTACACCTTCGCGCTCATCTCAGAAAGAAGCACCACATCTGGTTGCTGCTTCGCCGCTTCATCCAGCACCCGCAACATCACTTCAGGCACCCGGTCATCCTGCCACATCTCCTCCGGCGAAAAATATCCTACGGCAACCCGTGCCGTACGCTTCTTGAACTTCGGCAGTGCAGGCCTCTCCCACTTCTGGGCCAACGGAGTAAACGCCTGCCGGTCTCCCAGATTATTCACAAAAAAAATGTTTTCCCCTTCATTGAACGGCGCATACGGATCTTCTTTTCGACGGTCCAGATCAATCACCGTCGTTGCCACCCCGTCTCCATACCCTGTATCTGCCACCGGGGTTCCCACCCGGTTCAACACCATACTCCGCCCCCAGGCTGCGCCCTGCATACCCATCTCGTACCGATTGGTGATATACGCACGTGGATCTGCATACATCGCCGTTACCAGGAACGCGTGGCTATCCAGCGCCCGTGCTTTCAGCAGCGGCACCCACTGGAAGTGCTCCCGGAAACGCTCTGGGAAATGTTGCCATACCAGAATCTCCGCCCCCTTCATCCGTTGCACTCCGTACACTTCTGGAAAATAGAAATCCGTTCCCAAACTCAGTCCCAGAACACCGAAGTCCGTTTGAAATACCGGCAGATCATCTCCCGATGCCATCTTATCATCCGGCAATACGTGCGACTTGCGATACTTCCCTACCACCTCACCTTTTCGACCCAACAACACCGACGTATAGAATTGCCTGCCATCTGCACCTTCTTCCAGCATCGCCACAACCAGGTACGAACCGTGTGTTCGCGACACCTTCATAAACGCCGCCAGATCTTCCTTCTCGAAACCTTCTCGAAATGAAAGAAACGGCGTCAGTGGCACAACGATCAGATCGTTGGCAACCCCTTTTCCAGCCACCTGAATTCGCCCAATCACATCTTCTTGCGTCCAGGTTTTTTTATCATCTAGCAAGCAAAGCGTACTGATCCGTACCTTGCGTGACACCGGTTTTCCCTCAGCCCAAACCTCCGAATGCCTCACGCCGACAACAAACAGAACCAGTATCGTAATTAAGAGTTTCATATCAGGACCTTTCTACCGCTACATTGCTGTTTCGTAAAAACACTCTCCAGACGAATCGAGCTTTAAAATTTCTCAACAAACCTCGTCCAACAAGCCTAACAGATTCGCCCCTTCAATCTGCGCTCGATCGTCTGCACTCAAAAACGGCATGTGCGAAAACAAGCCGAACGTCTGCGGAAAACTCAGAAAATCCAGACATGGCGTAAAGTCTGATGCCCACAGCAACCGCCCCACACCGTACGCCTCTATCAGCGCTTCCACATACGGCCAGGCTGCCCGATGAGGATAATCGTATCTCGGTTCCGTCAGCGCATAAAATCCGCTCAACTTCACCTGCACGCCCGAAAACCGCGCCAGCGCCAGAACGTGGGAAAGCTCCTCAACCGACGCCGGAGTGGACGCACTTGCAGGCGGCGGCAACCCCAGGTGCGACACCACCACGCGCAGTCCCTCGTGCCGCCCCAGCACATCCCCCCACGCAACCCAATCCTCTCCCTTCGAATTCACACTCACGAGCCACCGATGTTCTTCCATCCACGCCCACAAGTCATCGGGCACCGCTCGCAGAGCCGCAGTAGCTTCTTCCCCAAAAACATAAAAACTCAACCCCACAAACCCCTGTTCCCGAAATACTTCCAGTTCCGCCACTGTTGGCGGCTGTTCTGCATCTGCAGATCGAACCGGCCGCACCCAATCGTACTCCGCTGCCATACGCGCCAAATAATCTCCATTGTCCGCGCACCACGGTGCCCCCGAATATCCCACCACCAGCACCGCCTCTACCCCATGGTCTTTCGCCAAAGATGCATAACATGCCGCCTCGTCCATCTCCACCCCAGGACGCGCTACAAACCCGCCCTGATATCCGCCTTCAAACAAATGAATATGCGCATCTGCACGCGCGCCCATACACACCTCCTCTTTTCCATTGTATTTCAAGAATCATCCACCAGCTATCTACCCGAATAAGAGAACCCATTTTGCAATTTGAAATTTTCATTTTGCAATTTGAAATCTGCCACCCCGCAACGGTGCCGCCATCAACCCCGCATACACATCCACCCCCCGCGCCAACTCTTCCAGATCAATCCACTCATCTGCCGTATGCGCCTGCGCAATATCCCCCGGCCCAAGCACCACCGCCGGCACACCAGAAGGCCCAAAACTACTCGCATCCGTTCCATACCCTACACCCTGTAACTCGCCCGACAATCCCATCTCCTCCAGCACACCTCCTACAAACTTCCCAAATCCCTCCGCCCCATGCGGGTCCAGTGGCGCATCCAGCATATCCGGTGGGTCCTGAAACACACGAAACGTTTCGTCCTCTGCCCGCAACTGTTCCAACAATCGCTCCACAGTCGGCTGCACCGTTTCCGGATCTTCTCCAGGAACCACCCGCCGGTCCACGTGAATCTCACAATGCTCCGGAATAATATTAATCTGCACACCGCCCTGAATCAGATTGATACTACACTGTGCCTTCCCCGTGAGCGGGTGTTCGGCCACCAGGGAACCAATATATTCCTCCTCAAGCACTTCAATCACCTTCGTCATCATCCGTATCGCAGACTTTCCACGCGAAGGATCCGAAGAATGCGCAGCAATCCCTTCCGTCCGAATCCGCCATCTCACAACTCCGTTGTGTGCCGCAACCACACGAAGCCTCGTAGGCTCGCCCACAATCACCCCATCGGCTTTCCATCCCAATGCAGGCTGATGGGTTTGCGCGAACGTACGCACCCCCGTCTTCCCCACCTCTTCATCCAGCATGTACACAATCGCCACATTATTCGGTTTGTCGGCCCCATCCGCATACTGCTTCAACGCCCACAACATGGCAGCACCCGTCCCCTTCGTATCACACGCCCCTCGCCCATACATTCGCCCGTCCTCAACCCTGCCAGCAAACGGATCCACCGTCATCCCCTGCACACTCACCGTGTCCAGGTGACTCTCGAACAAAAGCCAGGGCGCTTTTTCATCCACAACATGGCTCACCAGCAAATTAAATCCTTCACCACTCACCGGCAACCGCTGCGTAGAAAAGCCCATCGCCTGCGCCTGTTCATCCATATACTCAGAAAGCGCCAATTCCGCATCCGGTTTCCCGGAAATCTTCGCATTCACCGTATCGAACCCCACCATTGCCTTCAGCAGAGACTCACACGAATCGTGTATTTGTGCCAACACCGCCTCCCTTTCGTCCAGTTCACTGTTCTGAAACACTCAACCATCTCGAACTCAAAACCGTAACCTCTCCACAATCCAGGGCCGGATAATCTCGAACCGTAATCGAATCCGGAGTCACCGATTCAATCTCGAACCCGGTCTGTGGCGGCGGGGCATCCGGGTCGCTAAACGTGCCGGCAGGTCCGCTCGCCAGCACATACGACCCAGCGCCAGCCAACCCATCCGGCAACGGCTCCGCAAGATAGAACGTCTGCTCAGACACGGAACGCACCGGAAGCGTTACGCTTGCCCCAGGTGAGTCGATCCGGAAATCCCCACATTCCAGGTGGGTTCCCTTCAGCAAATACCCCTGTGTCGCCCGTCCATTGGTATCTACGGACACAAACGCGAACTCTCCGGCCGCACGAACCGGACCATATTGCCTTTGTTCCTGATCACGCGTTGAAATGATATAATCCGTCCGCCCCTCCAGTTGCACCTCCACCGCCAGCACACCGGCAGTAGCATCCTCCGCCAGCAACCGCACCTCCAGCACTGGCGATACCCCATCCTGATACGGCACAACGACAGCGGCAAACCCGGTGGCCAGCACCTCGCCTTCCTTCCGTGAACAGTGCTCGGCCATAACCTGCTGAATCGGTGGCTTCTCGAATTCCTCAGCAGGCATCTGGTGCCTCCACCCCGGTGCATCCACAATCAGAATCCGATCCACAGAGTTCTGCGAATTCAACAACCGCAACTCCAGATTCACATCTCCAGACTTCCACGAGAACGTATAGGGTGTTTCAGGTGTAACGGTCCTCGGATTTTTTACCCATCCGGAATAATCGCGATCATCCCGAGGAGGAGGCAACACCACAGGTTTTGGCGCAGGTTCATCTGGCACCATTCCCACCATGCTCCCATTACAATGGAAACAATATTTGTGATTCTCTCCTCCCTTGACCCTGAAAAAATCCACAACATACGCCTGCCCATCTGTCCGTCGAACCAGGGCGCTCGTCCGACAATATTCTTCGCATTGTGGGTACACCTGAAAACCGGAAGCCTGCACCACTTCAACGCCCGGCGTCACCCCGAACAATTCCAGATTGGAACCCGCCGGTGCTTCAGAAGATTGGCATTTGTCGTCCACCAGCACCAGATTGTGCGAAGCCGTACTCTTTGTCCAGTACTGTCCACCTACCGGACGGTCAGGAGCCAGCGCGCTATCTCCTGAATAATACCCCCGATCGGACGCCAGTTCCTCTCCATAGGCATAAAAGCTCAACGCCAGAATATCCGGATGTTCGTGCCCCGTCCGGAGCGTCCACCGATGCTCATGCCCCGTTAAGAAAAGCGCTGTATCATTCTCCTCCCGGCCTCCACGCAACACGCCCACATGCCACCCTGGAAACCACTCCGAACGCAACGGCAATGCGACCGGCTCTTTCGGTGCCTGGAGATCGGGAGAACGGTACCACAGTGAATACTCGCTCCCTTTTGCGGAAAGAGCCGCACCCTGCGCACTCTCCAGCAACCCCGCATACATTCCACCAAACCGCGCAGCCAGAAAATCCACAAAATCCACACCCAGGGTTGAACCGTACACGGTATCTGCAATCACCGGCAAACGATTTCCCGGTGCCAGCATTCGTAAAGCCGCATCCGTAACCAGTTTATACTGACCCACCTCGTACAGATTCAGGTTTTCGATCCGTGAGCCCGATTCCGGCTGGTAATCGGGAGGATCGCTGTAGCCTAAAAGAAGATCGGGGAGCGGGCGCAACTGGCTAAAATTATACAACCCGTACCCCGGCGTATCCGTATAAAAACCGTCAAACTGATATCGCTGCACCAGCATTCTATTAAACCCTTCCAGCGCGTGCCGCACCCGTTTGGGCTGTTTTAAAAACACACCCAGAGCCGCACTGATTGCAAAATAACCCATCCCTTTATTGTGCACCGCACCCCAGTGCTCCCAATCCACACACGCGGGCACAAGCAACTCATCGCGGATACGGCGTTCCGTCTCCTCACCCAGCAACCGGGTGCCGTCTGAATCTTCCGCATCTCGGATCAAGTCGTACGCAACAACTGAACCCAGCAACCATCTGTAATCATTCGCGTGGTCCTCCAGCCGTCCTCCACCCCAAAATCCATTGTCGAACACGGCAAATCCCGTCTCCGAATCAATCCCCGTCAGATATGCATGCCGCACAGCCTCAGGAGCAAAACGGCCACCTCCTTCATACTCCCCCAAATTCGCAGCCACTTCGGCAGGTGGTAAATCCACAAAAAAATTCCGGTACGTCCTCCAGAGATAATTGGGATACACCTGAACGAATCGTTCCAAAATCCACACGCATCGATCTACGTAGGCGATCTCACCGGTAAGCACATACAACTTGCTCAACAACAGAGCCTGATCCGCGGCCCACCTCGCTCTGTACAATCGAGCCAACCCGCTGAAACTCGTCATCATCGGTTGTCCCGAAGCGGTTGTAAACGCGTACTTCTCCCGCTCTTCGGGATGCTCTCGCTCACCCGGGGTCTCATAATACGGTATGGCCTGCCCCATTCGGGGCAACTCCAGCACGCCTGTTTCCGGGTAGGCATCATTCGGAAACACCACATTGCAATCGTTGCACCTCACCTGCTCGGGAGCTTCAGGCCCAACCCAGGAAAAACGTGCTCGACCCATCCGTGACTGTTTACCCACACAGGCAGGACATGTCAAATTGTAATGGGTCGTAGCTGTAAATTCTGGAA
>JAQCGA010000070.1 GCA_027619145.1 bacterium
GTCACGATGCGCAGTACTGGTTGTTCCTGGCGTTTTTCCTGAGTTTTGCGATTAAGGTACCGTTGTTTCCGTTTCATACCTGGTTGCCCGATGCGCACGTGGAAGCGCCTACAGCGGGTAGTGTGATCCTGGCGGGTGTGTTGCTGAAGATGGGTACGTATGGGCTGATTCGGTTTTGCTTGCCATTGTTCCCTGCGGCAGCGCTTCATTTTACGCCGTATATTATGGTGCTTGCAGTCATCGGGATTGTGTACGGTGCGTTGGTGGCCATGGTGCAGCCGGATATCAAGAAGCTGGTGGCGTATTCAAGTGTGAGCCATCTGGGGTTTGTTGTGCTGGGCATTTTTGCGCTGAATGCGCAGGGGATGCAGGGCGGTATTTTGCAGATGGTGAGCCACGGGATTTCTACGGGTGCACTGTTTTTGATGGTCGGAATGCTTTACGAGCGTCGCCATACACGCCAGATTTCAGATTTTGGTGGGCTGGCCAAGACAGTGCCTGTGTTTTGCACCTTTTTTATGATTACGACGCTGTCGTCCATCGGGTTGCCCGGGTTAAACGGGTTTGTGGGCGAGTTTTTGATTTTGCTGGGTACGTTTAAAGCCAACCCGGTGATTGGGATTATTGCGGCATCGGGCGTGATTCTGGCGGCAGTATATATGCTCTGGATGTTTCAGCGGGTGGTCTGGGGCGAGGTGACAAACGAAGAAAACCGGAACATGAAAGATTTGTCGATTCGAGAATGGGTTGTTCTGGTTCCACTTGTTGTACTTATGTTCTGGATTGGGGTGTATCCCCGATCGTTTACAGGCAAGACCGAGGCCTCGGTAAAGCATCTGATCTCTCAGGTGCAGGCCAGGCAGGCAGAAGGTTCCCAGAAGGCGTTTGCAGATGTTGATGAGAAGGCGTCTGCAGCCATTCTCAACCGGTAGAGGAGGGGTACCATATGCGAAGGGCCTTTTTCTTCTTAGTGATGGTCGGATTGAGCTTTCCGACTGCGGTGTTTGCTGCTTCGGAAGGTGGTGGGCATGCCAGCCTGGGAGAGATTCTGCCGCTGTGGAGTGTGATTCCGTTTGCCGGGATCTTGCTGTCGATAGCGGTTTTCCCGTTGATTAACGGGCACTGGTGGCATCACAACTTTGGCAAGGTGTCCGCAGCCTGGTCGGTGCTATTTGCGATTCCGTTCTTGATCGTTTATAAAGGAGCAGCGTTTCACGAGATTTTGCATATTTATTTGGCTGATTATATTCCGTTCATTATCCTGTTATGGGGTTTGTTTGTTGCAGGCGGCGGGATTGTGATCCGGGGGACACTGGCAGGTACGCCGGTTGTGAATACGGCGATTCTGCTGCTTGGTACCCTTCTGGCGTCGTGGATGGGAACAACCGGAGCTTCGATGATATTGATCCGGCCGCTGTTGCGTGCCAATGCCACGCGGAAGTCGAAGGTGCACGTGGTGGTATTTTTCATTTTCCTGGTGAGCAATATTGGGGGGTCTCTTACGCCGCTAGGAGATCCGCCGCTGTTTTTGGGTTTCTTGCACGGCGTGCCGTTTTTCTGGACAATGTCGCTGCTTCCCGAAATGGCGATGGTTTCGGGAATTTTGCTGGCCCTGTTTTTTGCGCTGGATACGATGTATTATAATCGGGAACGGACGGAATTGGAAGCCGCTGAGGTTGTAGAGAAAGAGCCTCTGAGGATTGACGGGCTTTACAATTTGATTTTCCTGGGTGGTATTATGGGTGCGGTTTTGATGAGCGGGATCTGGAATCCGCACATCGAAGTAAATATCCTTGGGGTTCACGTTGCGTTGCAGAGTATTTGCCGGGATTTGTTGATTGTGCTGATGGGCGTACTTTCGCTTAAGTTTACGCCCTGGAGTCTGCGGAAGGCCAACGAGTTTGACTGGTTTCCCATTAAGGAAGTGGGCTATTTGTTCGCTGGAATTTTTATGACGATTGTGCCGGCTCTGGCTATTTTGAAAGCTGGAGAACACGGTGCGCTGGCATTTGTGATTGCAGCAACCAAAGGGGATGCCAGTTATTTCTGGATTACCGGGATCCTGTCTAGTTTTCTGGACAATGCGCCGACTTATTTGACGTTTTTCTCGTCTGCGCTGGGGAAACTGGGGCTGGATGAGGCGACCATTGCACAGGCATTGCGGATGTCCCAGGACCAGTGGGGGACCCTGGGGGTGGATACGGCCAAACTGGAATTGTTTGTAGGCTATTTGAAGGCCATTTCAGTGGGCGCGGTATTTATGGGGGCCAATACCTATATTGGCAACGCGCCGAACTTTATGGTTAAATCCATTGCAGAGGCCGGCGGCGTAAAGATGCCGAGCTTTTTCGGGTATATGGCTTATTCAGGGTTGATTTTGATCCCGATCTTTGTGCTGGTGACGTTTGTATTCTTTTAGATCCAGGCAGCAGGACGTTTGCAGTAACTGAGTGAAACGCAAGAATTGGCGAATTTACGCTTGACTTTTGTACTGCCAACTTGTTAGTTAATTCCGTCAATGAATTCACTTTAAGGATTCCGCTTTGCCCGAGTTAAACTGGACCATCCTCATTCCGTCGTTGATTGTAGCGGTGTTTGCACTTCTGGTGCTCTGCATCGATATTATCTGGCCCAGAAACCAGGGCATGGGCGGTGCGTATACGGCGCTGGCAGGCACGGTTGTAGCGTTGTTGGCCTGTGTGCGACTGTGGGGCATTCCAGAGGCGGTGGTTGGGTTTGGCGGGATGCTGGTGCTGGATCATTTTGCGTTGTTTGCCAATGTGATTTTTTTGACTGGAACCGGGCTGACCATTTTTATTTCTACCGGCTATTTGCAGCGGGAAGAGAGCCATCGTAGCGAATATTATTTGTTGTTGCTTATGGCTACGCTGGGAATGATGTTGATGGCGGCCGGGACGGATCTGATTGTGATCTTTCTGGGCCTGGAGCTGATGTCGATTTCGCTGTATATTCTGGTTGGCTTTTTGCGGAACCGCCGAATTTCGAACGAAGCTTCTTTAAAGTATTTGCTTCTGGGTGCGTTTGCCACTGGATTTCTTCTTTATGGGATTGCGTTGATTTATGGCGCAACCGGATCGACCAACTTGCACCGGATTGGAGCAGTGGTTTCTGGCCAGCAAGATAATGGAAACCTGATGCTTTTGGCCGGGATGGTGTTGCTGATTGTAGGATTTGCCTTTAAAGTGTCTGCTGCACCGTTTCATATGTGGGCACCGGATGTGTACGAAGGGGCTCCAACTGCAATTACGGCGTTTATTTCGGCCGGGCCCAAAGCTGCAGCATTTGCCGCTTTCTTACGTGTTTTGACCACGTCGATGGATTCTCTGCAGATGGAATGGGCGCCGGTGCTGTGGGTGCTGGCGGTGCTGACGATGACGGTGGGGAACCTGGGTGCGCTGAGTCAGCAAAATATCAAACGAATGCTGGCGTATTCCAGTGTGGCGCACGCCGGGTACGTGCTGGTGGCACTTACGGCGGCCAGCGCCAAAGGAATTACTGCGGCGCTGTTTTACATGCTGGCGTATACGTTTATGAATATTGGTGCTTTTGCGGTAATTATTCTGGTAGGCCGCAAGGGTGAAGAGAATTTGGATATTGCGAGTTATGCGGGCCTTGGATTTCGACGCCCGGCACTGGGTTTGGCAATGACCCTGTTTATGTTGTCGCTTGCTGGCCTGCCTCCTACTGCTGGATTTTTTGGCAAGTTTTATATTTTTAGCGCGGCAGTGGAAGCCAATTTAATTTCCCTGGCAGTTATTGGGGTGTTGAACAGCCTGATTTCAGTGTATTTTTATTTGGGCGTTGTGGTGAGCATGTATATGAAAAAACCCACAGAAGAAGCTACGGCATTTACGCTTTCGGGCTTCGCCCGCGTGGCTCTGGTGATTACGTCTGTGGCTACGCTCTATATTGGGCTTGCACCAACGCGGTTTTTGCAACTGGCCCAGGAAACCGTTTCATCCTTGATGTAAACGATGTATTCTCCGAGCGGAGGCCCCCTTTATGAAGGGGGATTCCAAGTCATCCAGCCTGGCGCGGGTCTATCAACAAGCTGGACCCTATTTGAGCCTGGGAATCGAATTTGTTGCTTCGATCCTGCTTTGTCTGTTCGCAGGGCGCTGGTTGGACAGCAAGCTGGGAACCGAGCCGGCGTTTTTGTTGGTGGGTGTGTTTCTGGGGGCTGCGGCCGGATTTTACAGCTTTTTCCGGAAGGTGATGAATCTTCAGGAAAAAGAAAAAAAGAAGGCCGGACAAAAGGGGCCGGAGGCGAAGTGTGAAGAGTGAGTTTGCCCGTTTTATCCGGCAGGTTGGTCTGGTGCTTCTTGGAACGTGGGTACTGGCGGCCTATCCTTTGTATGTGTACGGAAACAGTTCAATTGTTCGGGCTGCTGTTGTAGGTTGTGCACTCTGTACGATCAATGTGCTGGCCGGGTGCCTGTCTGCGGTGTGGGCGGTTGAGAAGTCTCAGCAGGTATTTTTGAAGACGTTGTTTGGTGGGTTGACGGTGCGGCTGTTGGGGTTGGGTCTGATATTTTTCTTGCTAATCAAGTTTACATCTGTACATGTTGTTGGGCTTACGCTTTCTCTGTTTGTGTTTTATGTGGTGTTTCAGGTTCTGGAGATTCGGTTTTTGATCACGCGCCTCGCTTCCGGGCAGGCGCCCAAAGAAGGAGTGTAGTACCATGGCGGAAGGGGCTGCGGCCGCTGGACACGGGGCCGAAGGTGGCAGCAATTTTATCATGGATCACATTCTGGACTCTTCCGAGCTCCATTTGCCCGGGGTGCATGTCCATTTGCCCCATCTTGAGCTGTTCGGCATTGATCTATCTATTACAACGCACCTGGTGATGATGTGGGTGGCGTCTCTCTTTTTGATTCTGGTTCTGGGGATTTCCACGCGCCGCCGGGGGTTGATCCCACGCGGAGTTGGGAATGTGGTTGAGGCGCTTGTGGTGTTCATTCGAGATGAACTCGCCATTCCCAATATTGGAAAAAAGGAGTCTCAGAAATTTCTGCCTTTCTTGTTCACGATATTCTTTTTTATTTTAGCGTGTAACTTGCTGGGGCTGATTCCGTTTGGCGCTACGGCTACGGCGAATATCAATGTGACCGCTGCGCTGGCTTTGCTGGCATTTGTGATGATCCAGGTAGGGGGTATGATTCACAATGGTCCGTTCGGGTATTTTAAGAATTTGATCCCGCACGGGTTGCCGGCCTGGTTGTTGCCCATTATGATTCCGATTGAGATTGTGAGTCTGTTTACCAAACCGTTTGCGCTGTGTATTCGTTTGTTTGCCAATATGACGGCTGGTCACGTAGTTATTCTGTCTTTGATCGGGTTGATCTTTATTCTGAAATCGCTTGCGGTTGCCCCGGCTTCGGTGCTCTTCGCGCTTGGGGTATATCTGCTGGAAATCTTTGTGGCATTTGTACAGGCTTATATTTTTACTCTGTTGTCTGCTGTGTTTATTGGGATGGCAGTACATCAGGAGCACTAAGTTTTTTCAAGACGGATAGAAACCGTCCGGTTTCTATTTTTTCCACGTTCAACAAGGAGGCGTTCTGTGGCAGCAGAAGCGGTAGGCATGGCAGCGGAGGCATACGGTTATTTGTCCGCCGGTATTGGTGCTGGAATTGTGACTTTGGGCGCAGGACTAGGTATTGGAAAAATTGCTTCCCAGGCAATGGACGGAACGGCACGGCAGCCGGAAGCGTCGGGTGATATCCGGACGTCGATGATTATTGCTGCTGCATTGATTGAAGGTATCTCGCTGTTCGGACAGGTGGTCTGTATCCTGCTGGCCCTGAAGTAAAACATACAGGACCGTGCAATACAGGGTATTTGTGGGTGCAGGAACGAAAGTTGATATTTTCCGTGTGCGCATAGATGCCATATCAATTCGCCTGTACGAAACTAAAGGATATGCTGTATGTTAGATATTAATCCCGGTCTGATTATTTGGACCATTATTACGTTTCTGGCTTTGATGCTGGTTCTCCGAATGGTTGCCTGGAAGCCTTTGTTGGCCATGCTGGACGAGCGAGAAACGCGCATTCGGGAAGCACTGGACCAGGCTGAAAAAGCCCGCCAGGAAGCCCAGGCTTCGGCTACAGAAAACCTGAAGGCGCTGGAAAAAGCCCAGGCTGAGGCCCGGCAGGCAATTGCTGAGGGCCGAGAAGCGGCTGAACGGGTGGCGCAAGACGTCCGGGAACGGGCGGAAGGCGAGGCCCGGCAGATGCTGGAGCAGGCACAACGTGCCATTCGGCAAGAAAAAGAACAAGCAATCCAGGAATTGCGCACCCAGGTGGCGGACCTGGCGATTCAGGCCGCTGGCAAGTTGTTGGATGAAAACCTGGACGAGGCCCGAAATCGGAAAATCGTAGATGAGTTTATCGACCGTATTCCGGGTCCGAGCCGGAACTGACCTCTGGAGCAGATCGTGAATCAAACACCTGTTGCACTGCGGTATAGCAAGGCGTTGTTCCAGGCGGCTCAGGAGCAGGATAAACTGGAGCGAATCCAGCAGGACGCTCAAGGGCTTTTGGGTGTTGTTCAGAGTTCGGAAGACCTGCGGGCTTTTCTGGCCAATCCATTGATTCGTCCCGGGCAGAAGCGAAGCGTATTTCAGGATCTGTTTTCTGAAAAGGTAGATGCGCTCAGTTTGAATTTTCTGCTTCTGTTGTGTGACAAACGGCGGGAACGGGCGCTGGAAGATATCTTGCAGGGGTTCCTGGACATTCTGGATGACCGTATGGGCGTGGTTACGGCTGTTGTACGCGCCTCCACGGCACTTTCTGGAGAACAGCAGGAGCGGCTTACGCAGCGTTTGTCTGCGTATTCTGGAAAGCAGGTTCGGCTGGACGTCGAAGTGGACGAGAACCTGAAGTCCGGGTTTGTCGCTCGCCTGGGCGATCATGTTTTCGATGGTACGCTGGAAGCGCAGTTGGACCGGTTGCGCCGGACGCTGTCTCTGAGTTGACGATAAAAAAGCGAGGTATAAAGACGTTATGGCGATGAACTTACAGATTCGTCCCGATGAGATTTCAAGCATTCTAAAGCGCCAGATCCAGGATGCGGAACTCGAAATCGATGTGTACGAAACCGGGACGGTGCTCCAGGTGGGAGATGGTGTTGCACGCGTACATGGCCTGGGCAATGTGCTGACCAGCGAACTGGTTTCGTTCCCGAACGGTATTATGGGTATGGCGCTGAACTTGGAAGAAGACAACGTGGGCTGTGTGTTATTTGGTGAAGACAGCCTGATTAAAGAAGGCGACCCGGTCAAGCGCACCGGTCGTGTGGTGGAAGTACCGGTAGGCGACGAACTGCTGGGCCGCGTGGTGAATCCGCTGGGGCAGCCTCTGGACGGTAAGGGACCCATTACCGCAAAGCAGAGTCTTCCGGTAGAGCGGATTGCCCCCGGTGTGATTCAGCGCCAGCCTGTGAAGCAGTCGTTGATGACGGGCATCAAGGTGATCGACTCTACGGTTCCTATTGGGCGCGGACAGCGCGAGCTGATTATTGGGGATCGGCAGACGGGAAAAACCGCCATTGCGGTTGATGCAATTATTAATCAGAAAAATTCAGGTATCAAGTGCATTTACGTGGCGATTGGTCAGAAGGCATCTACGGTGGCCAAGGTGGTGGCCAACCTGGAAGAAAACGGCGCGATGGAGTACACCATTGTGGTGGCCGCCACGGCCAGTGACCCGGCTCCGTTGCAGTTCCTGGCACCATATGCGGGTTGTTCGATGGGTGAATATTATCGCGACAGCGGCCAGGATGCCCTGATTGTTTATGATGACCTTTCCAAGCAGGCCTGGGCCTATCGAGAAATGTCACTGGTGTTGCGCCGTCCGCCAGGGCGCGAAGCCTATCCTGGCGACGTGTTTTATTTGCACTCCCGGTTGCTGGAGCGTGCGGCAAAAATGAGCGACGAAGAAGGCGCAGGTTCATTGACCGCGTTGCCGATTATTGAAATCCTGGAAGGCGACGTGTCCACGTTTGTGCCTACCAATGTGATCTCGATTACAGATGGTCAGATTCTGCTCAAGCCCGAATTGTTCTACGCCGGTATCCGGCCCGCTATGGATGTGGGTGCTTCGGTGTCTCGCGTGGGAAGTTCGGCTCAGACGAAGGCGATGAAGGCTGTGGCCCGTTCTTTGAAGGGCGATCTGTCCCGGTACAACGAGGTGAAAGCGTTTGCGCAGTTCGGGGCTTCGGACCTGGATGCAGCTACGCGCAGTTTGCTCAACCGAGGCGAAAAACTCACCGAAATTCTGAAACAAGGGCAGTTCTCACCGATGCCTTTGGAAGAAGAGGTGGCGGTATTGCGTTCGGCCAATTTCCTGGAAGATGTGCCCGCTTCCAGTGTGGCGCGTTTCGAACGGGAACTGGTAACGTATATGCATGAGCAGGGAGCAGATATTTTAAACGCCATTCGCGAGACACAGGATCTGAGCGACGAGGTACGGGACAAGCTCGACGAGGCCATCAAACGGTTCAAAAGCGGATTCCTGGCCTCGGCATAAAGTGTAGGCGGGAACAAGGAGCGGATTGTGGCGACACTACGACAACTCAGAACACGAGTTGCCAGCATCACGAATATCCAGCGCGTGACCAACGCGATGCAGCTTGTGGCGGCGGCCAAGATGCGGCGCGCACAGGAAGTGATTCTGGCGGCCCGGCCTTATGCACAGCAGCTCGACCGGCTTATGCAGCGGGTTACAACCGGTATCGATCCAGAGCAGCATCCGTTGTTGCGGCAGCGAGCGCCAAACCGTGTGGCCGTTGCGGTAGTCACTTCGGACCGCGGATTGTGTGGTGGGTTCAACACGAGTATTTGCCGGCATGTGCTTGCCGAGCTGAAGAAGTACGATGGTACGAGCGTAGACCTGTTCACTGTGGGCCGGAAAGGGCGAGATTTTTTTCGGAACCGGGGGTATGAAATTGCACAGGCGCACCTGGGGGTTTTCCAGGAGCTGAATTTTTCTCGGGCCGTAGAAATTTCGCAAGATTTGACAAAACGGTTTCTTGCGGGCGAAGTGGATCGTGTGGTGCTGGTAAATAGCGAGTTTCACTCGATTGGACGACAGGTACCCACGGTGAGCCAGTTGCTTCCCATTGTTCCCCAGGTTTCTGAAGAAGACTCGGGCAGCACAGATTATATTTTTGAGCCCGAACCCGAGCGCCTGCTGGACGTACTGGTTCCAAGACATGTTAATTTTCAGGTATGGCGGGCACTCCTGGAGTCGAATGCTGGCGAGCAGGCTTCCCGCATGACGGCAATGGACAATGCTACAAAGAATGCCGGTGATCTGATTGAAGAACTCACCCGTGAAATGAACAAAGTAAGGCAGACCGCAATTACGCTGGAACTGATGGATATTATAGGCGGCGCCGAGGCGGTCGCGTAGCGTCGCAGTTCGATTCTTGAGCCTGAGGGGTTACTTCATGAATGAAGGAATAGTAAAAGAAATTGTGGGTGTTGTGGTAGATGTAGATTTTACGGGTGGGGAATTACCAGCGATTAACAATGCGCTTGAAGTAAAGCGCGAAGACGGAAATCGTCTGGTGCTGGAGGTGCAGCAGCATTTGGGTGAAAACCTGGTGCGCTGCGTGGCTATGAATTCCACCGACGGCCTTGCCCGGGGTACAAAAGTGGAGGATACTGGCGGACCCATTCAGGTTCCGGTGGGCGACAATGTGCTGGGCCGGCTGTTCAACGTGGTGGGCGACCCGATTGACGGGAAGGGCGATGTGCCGGAAGGCACCCCCCGGATGCCCATTCACCGGGCTGCGCCTTCTCTGGAAGACCAGGTTACTTCCGATCAGGTGCTGGAGACGGGCATCAAGGTGATGGACCTGGTATGCCCCTTCGCACGTGGTGGTAAGCTGGGACTGTTCGGCGGTGCCGGTGTGGGCAAGACGGTTATTCTGACTGAGTTGATCAACAACGTGGCGACCAGCCACGGTGGGTACTCGGTGTTTGCCGGTGTGGGTGAGCGTACGCGTGAAGGAAATGACCTGCTGCGTGAGTTGGAAGAATCTGGCGTTATTGATAAGACCGCGATGGTGTTCGGCCAGATGAATGAGCCGCCCGGAGCGCGGCAGCGTATTGCGTTGACCGGATTGACCATTGCAGAACATTTTCGTGAAGAAGCAGGACAGGACGTATTGTTGTTTATTGACAATATTTTCCGTTTCATTCTGGCGGGTGCTGAAGTGTCCGCACTTCTGGGCCGTATGCCTTCGGCTGTGGGATACCAGCCCACATTGGCCACGGAAATGGGTGAGCTACAGGAGCGGATTACCACTACGAAGAATGGGTCGATTACATCCGTGCAGGCCATTTATGTGCCGGCCGATGACTATACGGACCCGGGTGTGGTTACGGCCTTCAGCCATTTGGATGGACGAATTGTGTTGGAGCGTTCTCTGGCAGACCAGGGGTATTACCCTGCTGTGGACCCACTGTCTTCCAGTTCGCGTATTCTGGACCCGCGTGTGGTGGGTGACGAGCATTACGATGTGGCGCGTCGGGTACAGCAGGTGTTGCAGCGGTACCGGGATTTGCGTGAGATCATTGCCATTCTGGGTATTGATGAGTTGTCCGACGAAGACCGGTTGGTGGTGGCTCGGGCCCGGCGCATTCAGCTTTTCCTGACGCAGCCCTTCCACGTGGCCGAAGTGTTTACGGGCACGCCGGGTGCATTTGTGAAAGTGGAAGAGACGGTAAAGGGCTTCAAGGGATTGGTAGAAGGCGAGTACGACGAACTGCCCGAGCAGGCATTTTACATGGTTGGTACAATTGAAGAGGCTGTGGAGAAGGCGAAAACGCTGTAAGGGCAGGGGGCCTGGTATAACGCAAGATTCCCACAATGCCCGTTCAGGCTGGAGGTAGAATGCCGACGTTTGAGCTTGAAATTTTGACACCTGTGAAAATGGTTTATCGCGGTACGGTCGAGAGCCTGCAGGCCCCCGGTTCCGAGGGTGGCTTTGGGGTGCTGTCCGGCCACCAGCCGATGCTTGCTGCACTGAATCCCGGCCAGATTGTGTGTCGAGGACCCGAAGGTTCCCGGCAGGTTGCAACCAGTGGTGGGTTTGCTGAAGTGCAGCCCAACCGGGTGGTGGTGCTGGCCGAGACAGCGGAACTGTCCGACGAAATTGATGTGGTGCGAGCCGGAGAGGCACGCGACCGGGCACGAGAACGGCTTGCAAAAGGCCGAGACTCGGAGATAGATCGGGCACGAGCCGAGGCGGCGCTTACCCGAGCGTTGAACCGCCTGAAGGTTGCTGGC
>JAQCGA010000071.1 GCA_027619145.1 bacterium
CCAGGCCAGACCCATTGATCAACTGCACCCCTTCGAGCCGTTCCCGGTTCTCCTCCAACAGCCTGTAATTCGCATCCGACGAGTCCGTCTCCCGGCACAGCACCACAGTCGTCTCATTCACGAACCGGCATAGATCATCTACGTGCCCATGCGTATCGTCTCCTACAATTCCTTTACCCAGCCAGATCACCTGCTTTGTACCCAGGAAATCCCGCAGTGCAGCCTCCACCTCTACCCGCGACATACCGGGATTCCGCACCTGCACCTCCGGGTCCAGCAAACATTCCTCTGTCGTCAATAATGCACCCCGCCCATTCCCATCTACCGCCCCACCCTCCAGCACAAACCGACGACCGTCCACCGCAGCGGGAAAAACACGCAACCCCATCTTCTTCGCAACAGCTCTTGCAACCCCATCGTCCAGCTTCCAATCCGGGTACTTTGCCCAGGCATTGAACTGAAAATCCACCACCGCCACCTCGGACCGTGTGCCTTCTTTACGCACAAAAATCGGCCCAAAGTCCCGTGTCCACCCCCGGTTCGTCCGCATCCGAAAAAAACCCACCCGGGTAAGGTCCACCCCCGTTCGAACCAGAATTCTGCGTGCCCGATCCTCGTGTGCTTTCGAATTCACCAGAATGTGCACCTGCTCACTCTCTACCAGCTTCCGAACAATCTCCCCATACACCCAGTACACCGGTATCATCTTGCCCGGCCAGTCGCCCCCGTTGTGCGGCCATGCAATCCATGTGGCCGCATGCGGTGCCCACTCTGCCGGCATCAAAAACCCCAGCGAATCCGGTGTTTCCCCAGCCATTCCATCATCTCCTAAAAAAGACCGGGCGAACACAAGGTTCGCCCCTACAACAAAACCCTGTACATCCCCCGGTTTCCCTTTGCGTCTTTGCGCCTTTGCGTGAGACCGCCTTTACCTCGGCTCCACATCCAGGAACCTCTGATCCATTCCTCCATACGCATCAATACGCCGATCCCTCAAAAACGGCCAGTTGCGCCGCACCGTTTCAATCCGCCCTGGGTCTATTTCACCCAACAAAATCTCTTCTTCGCTTTCCGATGCCTCCGCTATAATCATGCCCTGTGGGTCCGCCAGAAACGAAGAACCCCAGAACTCAATCCCGGCACCCCCTTCAGGCGGAACCTCGTGGCCCACCCGGTTCGCGGCGGCCACGTACACTCCGTTGGCAATAGCATGTCCCCGCTGCACCGTCTGCCAGGAAGATTGTTGAGCCTCCCCATGCTCCACTTTCTCATGCGGATGCCAGCCAATAGCTGTTGGATAGAACAGCACGCTCGCCCCCTGTAATGCCGTCAACCGTGCCCCTTCCGGGTACCACTGATCCCAACAGATCAACGTACCAATTCGTCCAAACTTCGTATCAAACGCCCGGAAACCCAGGTCTCCTGGCGTAAAATAAAACTTCTCGTAATACGCCGGATCGTCCGGGATATGCATCTTACGATACAGTCCAACAATCTCACCATTCGCATCAATCACCACCGCACTGTTATGATACAGCCCGGGTGCCCGCCGCTCGAATAGCGGCACAATCACTACCACGCCCTCGCTCTTTGCCACCTTCGCCATCGTCTTTGTACTCGGCCCCGGCACAGACTCCGCCAAATCGAACCGATCCGCATCCTCCACCTGGCAGAAATACTGCGAACAGAACAACTCCTGCAAACAGATCACCTGTGCGCCCGCCCGGGCCGCTTCTTCCACCTTTGCCACCGCCCGATCCCGATTCTCGTTCGCATTCGGCCCGCAGGCCAGTTGGATCAACCCTGCAACAAACTTCATAAACGCCCCTCAAAATCAAAGGCGTCGGCCGCTGGGCCGACGCCCGAATGCGTCAAGATTCTTCCTGCCGGGCCAGATAATCCTCAGAAAGCACCCGCATCAATTCCTCCCGCCGGTCATACAACCGGCGCAACGGCCGCCCTTTATGTCGTTCCAGAGCATACGCCGTGAGTAGCGGCAACGCAATGGTTGTATCGCAATAACATACCACCGCATCCGGTAGCCGCGACGGGTCCACCTTACCCCAACTCACCGCCTCACTGGGCGTGGCCCCCGAAAGCCCACCCGTATCCGGCCGGGCATCTGTGATCTGCACAAAATAATCGTGCCCTTTTTCGTCCAGCCCCAGCACTTCCTGAATCTGCGGCTCGGTCTGAAGTATAAAATTCTTCGGCGAACCACCGCCCAGAATCAACACCGCACTCTTTCCACCCGATTTTTTGGCTTCATACACGAACGACGCCGTCTCATTCACATCAATCGACGGATTCAACCGCAACCGGTTTCCACGCAGCTCTTCTGCGGCCACATTCATGCCAATGGAGCTATCTCCCGGACTCGATGTATAAATGGGCACCCCACAAACATGGGCCGCAGCCGCCAAACTCTTACCTTTCAGCCCCAACGCATCTGCCCGCTCCTGAACGTACTTCCCAATTAGATAGTGGAACTCCGCCGTGCCCATTTCTCGCTGGAACGCCTCTCCCCGGATCATCTCTCGGAAAAACGCATCCGTATCCAGCAATACCCGGTAGTCGAATACAATATCGTAAATCCGCACCACACCTTCCTCACGCAACCGTACATCATCCGTAAACGGACTGCCCTGGTGCATGTCCAACCCCAGACCAAAATGCGCGTCGTGATACAGATTGGCACCCGTGCTCACCATCCAATCCACCATACCGGCTTCCAGCAACGGAATCAAACAGCTCATCCCCAGGCCGGCTGGCGTCAGCGCACCCGTCAGGCTTACACCCACCGTCACATCCGGCTCCAGCATCCGATCCACAAACAACCGACACGCCTCGCGCAACCGGGCACCGTTATAGGCCAGAAACGCCTGATCTACCAGGTCCGCAGCCGAAATCCCCCCCGTCAGCTTCCGGGGCGCAATTTCCCTGCCCGGACCGGCTACCTCAACAGCAGAATCCGCATGTTTCTTCCCGTCCGACAAAACACTTTCCTTTCTCAAAACAGCTCCGGCCTGCAATGCCCTGTTTCAAACAGTAGAGAATCTTCTGTTTCCAGGCACCCGAAGCCAGCTTTCGCGCACCTACGGAAGCAGGATCGCCCCCGTTACCACCGTTCGCCAGAGCCCCCGCCGGTCCCCCACGGCACTCTGGGTAATATGTTGTGTTTTCACAATCAAGCCACTGATCTTCCAGAGATCTTCTTTTTCATCCCAGTTACTAAGCGGATCAAACTCCAGGCCCAGGCTCGTGGCCAGCATTTCTGCCGCCAGATCTTCGGCAAATTCACCGGCCTGCTTGTTTGTCTCTCCATAACTGTGATGCTCAGAAAGATACCCGTATCGACTTCTGTCTTTGGGAATTGCAACACCCACCGAAGCAGCGATCAGCCGGTTCGGTTCATTGGTGGCGCTTTCGCTCAAAACGGCAAATACAATCTGTCCGTCCGAAAGCTCTTTCAGCCCTTCTTTCCGGCTGATAATTCGACAGTGTGGCGGGAAAATACTGGATACGCGTACGAGGTTAAACTGGGCAATATCGGCTTTTCGCAAAGCCAGCTCAAAACTGCTCAACTTCGCCTCGTGTGTACCTACCCCCCGAACCAGAAACATCCTTGAAGGAACAAACATCGGCCTGAACTCTCCCTCTAAAAATTCACGTTGATTTGTCAAAACACATCCTCAGCCATCTAACACTCTGCACGAGCACAAAGAAAATAACATATTGCATCATCATAGCAAGGTTTTTTCCTGCTCACTGGCTCAATAATAAAAAAATGAACCCGACGATTTTATCGCCGGGTTCACAATCATCACCTGTACGCAACCAAAACCATCAGTGGTGATGCCCACCTGGACCGTGTACATGCCCGTGCTCCAATTCTTCACCTGTAGCATCCCGCACTTCCACAATCGTCACATCAAAATGTAGCGTTTCTCCGGCCAGCGGGTGATTGCCGTCAATGGTCACTTCATCTCCTTCAACCTCAACCACCGTCACAACATGTTCCCCCTGGTCGCTCTGTGCGCGAAATTGCATGCCCACATCCAGATCTTCCACACCCTGGAACCGGTCTTTCGGAACCGTCTGCATCAAGGAGTCATCTCGTGCGCCGTACCCTTCTTCTGGAGACACCGCCACCTGGATCTGTTCGCCCGAAGACTTTCCTTCCAATGCGGATTCCAAGCCAGGAATAATGCTACCGGAACCGTGGATATAGGCCAGAGGCTCCCGGCCATCCGACGTATCCAGCACTTCTCCTTCTCCGTTGGTCAGCGTATACTCCATCGCAACCACCTTGTCTTTTTCTACCTGCATATCAAACTCCTTTCAGGAAAATTGGCCACCACAGCAATCAGGAAGTATCATCACCTTGAGAAATCGCAGGCTTTCTTCACTCAAAGATGACAGCCTCCGTTATGCGGCAATGAACCGGTTAACATCGAACCCTTCACCTTCCGCCATTGGTACAACCTGCGCTTCATGCACTATTTCAAAATACTCATTCCGCCTGCAAAAATGAAACGGGCCGCATGGAGCGTCCTTATCTCAAATCGTGCGAATCACATCTCTCAAAACCTCGGCAAATAATTGCCGCTCTGGTGCTTTTCCCACAGTCACACGGAAACACCGATCCAGCGGAGGCGCACCCGGCTTCCGCACGAACACTCCCCGGTCCTGCAACCGGTTTAAAATCGTCATTGCACGGTCTACGTGGCCTGCATCAAACGAAACAAAATTGGTTGCCGAAGGCAACGTGGGCATCCCCAGTTCTTCGCCCAACTGTTCATACTCCTGCCGCCCTTCTGCCACAGACGCCACAACTGAAAAAACAAATGCCGGATCGTTCAGCGAGGCCAGCGCCCCAATCTGTGCGATCCGGTTCACTCCAAAATGGTGCCGCACCTTCTCAAACGCCTCAACAATTTCGGCCGCAGCAATCGCATACCCCACGCGAGCCCCAGCCATTCCGTGCGCCTTGGAAAACGTGCGCATCCGGATCACACGTGGGTCAGCCCACACCATAGGCGGCGCCACTTCTTCCGGTGCAAACTCAATATAGGCCTCATCCAGAATCAGCAAACATCCCACAGGCAACTGGTCCACCAGCCCCACAACCTCTGCCGCAGTACACCAGGTCCCCGCCGGATTGTCCGGATTGGCCAGATACACCAGCCGTGCACCAGTCTCCTGCGCCGCCCTCGCCAGCGCGTTCAGATCGTTGCAATCTCCCCGGTAGGGCACCGTGTGGGACCGGCCCCCAAACCCACTCACATGAAAGTGAAACGTTGGGTACGACCCCTGCGACGCCACCGCCACATCTCCCGGTGCCATAAAAATGCGCGCCACCAGCCCCAACAAATCGTCAATCCCGCTCCCAATCCCAATCCGTGCGGCCGCCACATTGTGGAATGCGGCCAACGCCTCCCGCAAATCGTAATTTTCCGGGTCATTGTACCAGGAAATCCGGTCCACCGCCTCACGCATAGCTTCTCGCGCCTTCGGTGAAATCCCAAATGCGCTCTCATTGGCACCCAGACGCACACGAAATGCTTCCCCACGGCGCCGCTCCAGCGCATCGGGCCCCACAAAAGGCACCGTGGCCGAAAGTCCCTTCACCAACTGGGTAAATGGAAACAACTCATCTCCGGTTGCATTCATATCGGCCAATATACCTATAAAATTCGGTTCCGGTTCACAGATATACCCTACATCTCTTCACACCTGGCCACAGCGAAAAACCATCCGGTACTCAGCCTTCTCCTCTTTCTTCCGGAACAGGCAACACCCCGTTTGCACGTACAAATGCAACCAGGTCTTCGAAAGAGGTAAACACAAACCCTTGCATCCCTTCTGCACGAGCCGCATCAATATTCTCTGGCATATCGTCCAAAAACAAAATACGCTCCGCCGGAATTCCCAGCATTTGGATCGTGTGCCTATAAATTCGCCTGTCCGGCTTGGTCCACTTCAATTCGCAAGAAATAATATGTTCATCAAAATATGTCCACCAGTCGGCGTGCTCCCGAAGATGTACCAGAATCTCCTCCGGCATGTTAGACAGAATCGCCGTCCGATACCCCGCCCGCTTCAACTGCGCCGCCCAGGCAATCACCCGCTGGTCCAGATCGCCCCAACTCAGTACATCTTCCCGAACGAGTTCTTGCACCCGAACCGCATCCGGTGAAACCGATCCGTGTGAAAGAATTCGACCCCAGTATTCTGCTACGTCAATCACACCCCGGTCGTACTCATCCCGGTACACACGGTACATGCCAGGAAACTCCGACGCTGATAAACCTGCCAGTTCTTGCAGCTTTGCCAGGTGGTTCCCGTTTTGTCGCCGGGTAATCACATGACCATAATCAAATAAAATGCACTCGATCTGTAAAGCCATAAAATCCTTCCTTCTGAATTCCGGTCAACCTCCGCACCACGGGCTTCCTGTATTCCCCAACCAGAATGATAAGGGTACACAATCCGCCGTCAAAATACAAATTTTAGTAGATCCCAAAATGAGCAATGCGAATTGATGAATGCACACGGTTTAGAGGAGAACAATTTTCAATTCATGTTCTTTTCCCACATACAGGACCTGCAGAACCCTCCGCTGGTTGGAAAAAACTTGCATACGTTTTCGCTCCCGACGTATAATAGCGATACAGAATCCATACCTCACAATCAGCAATTTCCAAAAATCCAAACGACGAACAATCACTTAACCATGAAAGGAATCTGCGCATGAAACTCTGGATGGACGTCATGCGAGACCTCGAACACGTAATGGATGACCACGAGCGCCTCTTCGATGCCTGGGAATCCGGCGGCGTGGATGGCCTGGTCATTGGCCCTCTGCTCTTTGATGCCCCAGACCTGCTCCCGGGAGTGCGTTCTACATCCAAAGGTGCGCCTCCAACCGCCACCTTCGATCCGGACCCGATCATCTACAAACGTTTTGACGTGAAACCACCCTCCACACCCAAAGCGGACCCCGAAAAACGTGCCCGCCTGGAAAAAACCCTCACCGCCGCAAAAAACCGGGGCTGGTCCGTCTGGATCTTCCAACCCTCCTCCGGCATGGGGCCGGGCGGGAACAGCCATATTTTTGCCGATGAGAAAACCCGTGCCGCCATTTGCGCCCGCATGGTGGACACGTTCGAACACTATCCCATGGTCGATGGCGGCATTATGGATGGCCCGGAGTGGGGGTACGAAATTGCGCCGCACCACATGAACCACCGCTCTTGCATCTTTCAGGATCTCCCTGAATCTCTCGCTCCCAAATGCAGCGAACTCGGCTACGACTACCATGCACTCGTAAATGCAAAAGACCGCCTCTTCAACCGCCTGCACAATCTCGATCCTGCACGAATCGCCCTCCACGCATCCGGCGGCCTGCTCGGTGCTTCATGCCTTCTGGACAACGATCCCAACCTCACCGCCTGGCTGCGCTTCCGCATAGAATCCCTCACCCGCTTTTTCCATTCTGTGCGCGAAGGCCTGACATCAAACATGAGCCACCCTGTCAAACTTGGCGTAGGCCCCCGCAGTGCCGCCTTTGCACCTCTGTGCGGCTACGATTTCGCACAACTCACAAAATTCCTGGACCTCCTGCTTCCAAAACACTACTTCTGGCACCGTGGCTTCGACGGCTTCATTGGCACAGTTGGGCGCTACGTAGAAACCCTCTGCGACTGGAACCCCGGCCTCACGGATGCCCACGCCCTGTCTGTCGTCCAGGCCCTCTTCGGCCTTACCCTCCCTGGTGTACACAATCGAACCGATCTGGAATCCGCCCTCACACCCGAATTCTTCGAACAAATCGTCACACAGGAAACGCTCCGCGCACTCGCCATTGTAGAGGATCCCGAGCGCATCGTCCCCTGGCTTGAAACCGGCCGCACCCCCCACGATGGCGACCCGATGAATGCCGGCCACCTCAAACAAATGCTCGAAAGCGCCCGCGCCGCCGGCCTCAAGCGTTTCCTCTACCACCACCACGGCAACCTCACCCCCGGCGAGTGGACCGTCATCAGCACCCTCTGCGGCACCCCCTGGTGCCCTCTGGAATCCGACTACACTCCACCCGATCGGCACGTATTGTAACGCCCCATCTACCAAAAGCCGGGCGGCCACAGGGGGCCGCCCCTACGAAAACCCTGCAACACCACCGGTTTCCCTTTGCGTCTTTGACCTGATTTCCATCCACCAAAGGCCGGGCGGACACAGGGGGCCGCCCCTACGAAAAACCCGGCAACACCACCGGTTTCCCTTTGCGTCTTTGACCTGATTCCCCACCTCCTAACCGGCGGACGGGCGGCAGGGCTTCGCGCTTTTCGCACCTTTCGCTCCCTTCGCGATCCCCCTTTCAAGGAGACCCCCATGCCCATCGAATTCCCCCCAAAAGAAAACGTCCGCTTCATCAAAAATATCCTGATCCCCATGTCAGACGGCGTCCACCTCGCCATGGACATCCACGTTCCCAACACTGAAGACTGGCAAAACACGCCCCACCCACTCATCCTGGAATACATCCCCTACCGCAAAGACGACGTACCGCCGTATTCCGGGCAACACAACCAATTTGCCAAAAACGGCTTCATCGGCGCCCGCCTGGACTGCCGGGGAAGCGGCAGCCGGGACAGCATCAACACCGATGAGTACACTGCCCGCGAACAACAGGACTGCGTAGAAGCCATCGCCTGGATTGCCGAACAGCCCTGGTGCACCGGAAAAATCGCCATGACCGGTGCCTCCTACGGTGGGTTCACCTGCGTCCAGGTCGCCGCACACCATCCCCCCAACCTCACCACCATTATCCCCATCTATTTCACAGATGACCGCTATACCGATGACTGCCACTATCGGGGTGGATGCTGGCGCTGTTATTACGACATTGGTGCCTACGGTGCCTCCATGATCGGCATGAACGCCATGCCCCCTTATCCCGAATACAGCGGCGACCAGTGGGGCAGCGTTTGGGAACAACACCTCGAACACAACGTACCCTACCTCCTCACCTGGCTCGCCCATCAAACCGACGGCACCTACTGGCGTCCCGGAAGCATTCGCGGCCGATACGACCAGATTACCTGCCCCGTCTTCATGATCGGCGGCTGGCGCGATGGCTACCCGAACCCACCTCTACGTACTTTCCAGAATCTTTCTGTACCCAAACGCGTCCTCGTAGGCCCCTGGAACCACAGCCGTCCGGACACCGCCGTACCAGGCCCCCGCATCAACCATCTGGCCGAAATCATCCGCTGGTGCAATCACTGGCTCAAAGGCGAAGACAATGGCATCATGGACGAACCGCCCGTGTGCATCTACATGCAACAATACGACGAACCTCACGCAGACCGCCTGGACACCACCGGGTACTGGCGTACCGAACCCACCTTCCCTGTTCCCGACAGCAGCCGACGCACCCTCTACCTCTCCCCAGACGCGGCCCTCAACGCCCATGCCCCCCATACCGAAGGCGAAATCGACACCTACACCTACCGCCCTACAGTGGGCCTTTGCGGCGGCCTCTGGTCCGGCGGCGTCCCCTTCGGCCTGCCCACAGACCAGCGCCCAGATGAAATTCACGGCCTCACCTATACCACCGAAACCCTCGACGTTCCCCTCGAAATCCTGGGCCAACCGAAAGTCGTCCTCCACGTCAACTCTACCGCTCCAGTCATGGCCTTCGTTGCCCGCCTCTCCGACGTGGCCCCGGACGGAACCAGCGCCCTCGTCTGCAACGGCGTCCTCAACGCCACCCGCAGAAAATCGCTCACCCACCCCGAAACGCTCGAACCCGGACACATCTACGAACTCAACATCGACCTGGACTGCACCGCCTGGCGCTTCGAACCCGGCCACCGCATCCGCCTCTCCATCTGTAGCGCAGACTTCCCCAACCTCTGGCCCACACCTTATCCTGGAACCAACCAGATCCACCACGGCGAATCCTACCCTTCCCGATTGATTCTACCTGTCATCCCCACCAGAAACCCGGTGAACCAGGTCGAATTCGCACCCTCTCCCGAAACCGTTGAAAAACCCTACGCACTCTCTCCTGATGAACCCGTCTGGCAAATCCTCCACGACATTCTCAGTGACCGCGTAGGCCTCAAAACCCGCACCCATTCCGTTTCTCGCATCAGCGATTCAACCGAAGTCACCAACCTGCGTGAACTTGAACTCTGGGCCAGCAACCGCAATCCCGCAGACGTGCACGCCATTGGAAAACATCTCCGAAAAATCGTCCGCACCGACAGCACCGTCACCGTCGATGCCGTCTGCAACCTCCGCACCACCCTCACCGCCTTCCACCTCACCGTGGACCTCAACGTCACCTACAACGGCATCCCGCACCACCAGGACCGCTGGGTCCGCAGCTTCCCGAGGGAATTATTGTAAACCTCAACGAGGATCATCCCATGTGGACACCTGTTGACACAAAATTCTTCGATAAAAAACTCCCCGTCGGAATCGCAAACGTGTACAGCGCACAATCGGCCCTCCTGTTCAGAACATTACTCGAAGACCTGGGCGCCGTCGTGCTCCTCCACAACCTGGGAACCCCCGGCGACTTCCTCGAAATCCTCGCACAGGGAGAAGACGCTCCACCCTACCTGATCATTGCCGGTCACGGAGACGAAAACGGAATCGTCTTCGGAGAATTCATGGAAAGCATCGACACCTCCATGCTCGTAGAACAAAGCATGCCCGCCAAGTGCATCGCACAGCACATCAACCTCCCAGGCACCTTTGTCATCAACTTATGCTGCGAAAGCGGCCAGCAAAACATGGCAGAAGCCTTTCTCGCAGGTGGAACCTCCGGTTATATCGGCACAGACCCAAACCCACCCGCCGTAAACCACCCCCTCTTCATCGCCCACTTCTTCCACTCCGTCATCCGACGTAAAAAAACACCGATTGAAACCTGGCGAGCAGCCGCAGAATACGACTCCCGGAGCAAACAATACCTGCTCTTCAACAGCGAAGGCAGGCATCAGGTTGAATAAATTTTAACATAGATAAGCCCGGGGAACAAACGCTCTCCGAGCCTTTATGGTTACCACCTCAAATCCTGACCCCTTCTTCAAGCCCAAACACCCGACAGCACCACCGAACCGAAAACCACCGCACCTATCGGATAGGGCCCCCACAGCCCACGTGTACGCCCCTGGAGTGCTGAAGCGCCCAAGAAAACGGCCTTCCACCAGACCAGATGGAAGCCCCTCGCGGCGTTGAGCGAGCGATCTTCTTTCCCCTCTTTCTT
>JAQCGA010000072.1 GCA_027619145.1 bacterium
CCAGACCTTCCACGCCGGGCATGTCGTCGGCAAGGATGTGGCAGCACGACCGGGGCCAGGGGGAAACCGTGGGGTCCTCCGGAATATCGTAATAGGCTATGATCCCGCTTTGCTGGGAGGCAATCAGGAGTTCTGGTTTTCCGTCGCCGTTGATATCTCCGGTGGTTTGATCGTGATATTTTTTGAAGCGATCTTCGATGATGTGCCGGGGCCAGGGTCCGGTGGGATCCGGCGGATTTTCGAACCAGTAGAGTTCGTTTCCATGGAGTTGCATGCCGGCTACCACATCCGGCCGCCCATCTCCATTGATGTCCAGGACAACGCCACCGGCTTCCAGGCCTGGCGCAACGGCCATGATGTGGCGTTCCCATCCTGGATTTTTGTACCACCACAGGTTCGCTTCTCCCTGCTTGCCGCCGATGATGATATCCTGTTTTCCATCGCCGTCCACGTCAGCAATCAGCGTAATGTCAATGTGGGCACCGGGAGGGTTAGGATCGATGATTTCGTGGCGAAACTTCAGGGTTGGGTCAGGCACTTCCTGCTCCTTCATTCAGTAAGATTAGAGGTGACAGTTTACTTTTTTCTTTTCTGAAATACGGAGAGTGCAGATGTCATTTGTATCCGCCGGAGATGGGTTTACAGGAAAGCGTTTTATCAGGAGGCTTTTGCAGTTTCTACAAAGGCGTTCAGGTTTTCCAGGGGGACTTCGGGTTCCAGGACGTGTGTGGGTGAGGCAATGAAGGCACCGTCGCCGGCCAGGGTTTGTACGCGTTCATGGACGATTTTGCGAACTTCATCGGGTGAGCCGAAGGGCATGGTGGTCTGGGTGCCGATGGTGCCGTCGATGACGATTTTGTCGCCGAATTTCTTTTTGATGTGGAGCGGGTCCATGCATTCGGGCTGGACGGGGTTGAGGATGGTGATGCCGATTTCGATGAGTTCAGGAATGATGTCTTCAATATTTCCGTCGCTGTGGTACCAGATCTGGATGTCCGGCTTGATGCGGCGGGCGGCTTCGCAGACTTTTGCCCAGCGGGGTTTCATGAGCTTGCGCCACTGTTCGATAGAGAACATGAGGGTGTTCTGGTTGGCCACGTCGTCGCCGGTGCGGAGGACGTCTATACCGGCGCGGGCGGCGGCTTCGGCCACTTTGAGGTTGCGTTCTGTGAGGCGGTCCAGGATGTATTCGCACCATTCGGGCTGGAGGGCCATGTCGATGAGGAAGGGTTCATACCCGCGAATCTGCCAGGCGGTTTCGTACATATGACCGGTCCAGCCGGAGGCGATTTTTCCGGCGGCGTGGATGGCTTCCACCTGGGTGGCCATGTGGTCTTCCGTAAAGCCGTTGACATGAGGATACGGAAAGGATTCCAGGTCTTCAAAATTCTGTGCATTGCGCAGGGGGCTTACGTAATGAGTGAAGTGGTACATGCTGCCGGGCGTGTGGAGAACGCCGTGGCCGTCCAGGTACGAGCCTGCGGGAATGTCCAGATCTTCGTAGTAGGTCCAGAAGTCAGGTTTGGCGAGACCTTCCGGGGCACGTGGGCCGATTTCTGTGGGGTGGTACATGCCGAAGAAATCACGGAGGCTGGTTTTGTCGTCCAGACCGTTGGCTTCACGCACGCGCCGTTCCAGGTCTGGGGTGAAGTTGGCGTAGAAGAGGAGACCTTCGTGCGGTCGGTGTTCCACGGTGGCTTGAAAGCATTCAAGTTGTGTCATGGATTTGTTCCTGTTGAGTGCAAATGAAGGACAACGGTTAGGTACTGAGGAGGTTGATTCCTTCGATATGGACTTCACTGAAGGCGGAACGTCCTACGGTATTGACCAGGGCGATCGCGCCGTGAGGCAGGTCGGTGTCTTGTAAGGTAAAGAGGGAGGTTTCGTCGATTTTCGCAGTGAGATAGTCGCCTTTTGCAGTGAGCGAGAGGCGGTACGGAGCGTCGGGTTCCCAGGAGAAATTGGTTTCGCCGAGGACGGTGTCACTGTCTCGACATTTGAGCAGGCGAATTTTATGATCGGGACAGAGGAGCAGAGCGTAGAAGCGTTTCATCCCACCAGCACGGATGGCGATGCCGGCTTCGGCGGCCATGTGGACGGAGACGGTTGCAGAGAAATGATAGTCGGTCCAGTCCTGTGCGCCGGTGAGGAGAAGGCCGCGGCCTTCATTCTGGATGAGTTCGAGACGGGTGCTCTGTCCAGTTGCACTGAGGCGGATGGTGTCCACGCCGTCTGTCCATCCCAGGGGTTTGCCGAGGGCGGCAATGGCCGGGCCGCTGAGGTTGCAGGTGGGGGCACCGGACCAGGTGAGGGAATCCAGGTAGAGGGTGCCGGAGGTGGTGCGGTTAGATGTGATGGAAAGGCCGGTGCGGAGGATGGGAAGGCCGTTGGTGTCCGGGACCCACCATTCCAGGGTGGCGTGTTGGCGGGGTTCGAGTGTTCTGAGAGGGCCGTGGTGGATTCTCCCTGGTTGATCCTGAGCTTCCGGGTAGGTCTGGAAGTAGAGGGCGACGTTGACCGGGCCGCTCGCTTGTTCGGAGAGGTGAACGTTGGCGCGGACGAGTTGACCTGGGTAAAGAGAAGGGGACATGACGATGTGGTAGCCGGGGCGGTTCAGGTCTGCGGGTTCGCCGAAGGTTTGCACACCCACGTGGGTGGGTCGTCCGAGGGCGATTCGGTCCAGGGTGATTTCCAGGGTGCCGTCTGAATTCTGGATGGAGGCACCGCCGTCGGGATTGGAAAGGAAACCCTGGACGGAGCCGGGGAGAGAGAAGTGGTAGCGGGCACCGTTTTTGGGCGGCGGTACGGGTGCTTCGCCCAGGAGGGCGCGGCCGATACGGCAGATGCGGTACGTTTCGCGGACGGCATCGGTGAGGGCATCTGCGCCGTCTGCGGAGATTTTGAAGAGGCGGTCCGCCACGGGGCCGCGCCAGTCCGGGCCGGTGTTGAGGCTTTCCAGGCCATTTTTAATTCCAATGAGACAACCCACGTTGCCGGAGTTGCAGTCGGTGTCCCAGCCGGCGGTGTTGGCGATCATCAGAGACTTCTGGAAGTCGTCTTCTCCGTAAAGGAGGGCCAGGATGATGATGGCGTGGTTGGGGATCATGTGGCAGCCACCCCCGTAGGCGCTGTAACCGTAGATTTGTTCGATGCGCGAGAAGGTTTTTTTCCAATCGCCGTCCTGTGTGTGCCAGGAGCGAATGTCGTGGATGAGGCGGGCGATGGTGCAACCGTTTGGGATGAAGGAGAGGGCGGTGTCCAGGAGGGTTCCGATGTCGGATTCGTAGAAGGCGGCGGATTCCATGACGGCGAGGGCCTGTGCACCGTAGAGGGCTTCTCCGTCGTGGGAGACGCTGCCGGCTTTTTTTGCGAGTTCAGCGGCGAGTTCGGGTTCGCCGGGGGCGACCATGGCCCAGCCGTCGATGAAGATTTGTGCACCAATCTGTTCGGCTACGATGCGGCCGTTGAGGTCGATGGAGCCGGAGCGTGGGGCGGGTACGCCGTGTTTGAGGCGGAGGAAAGCGGTGTGCTCGGTAGAGGTTCCCATGCCGCCCCACCAGAGGATGGTACGTTTTTCAATGAGGTAGTTGAGCCAGGTTTTGCCGATTTGTTCGGGGGTAATGTCCCGGGAGATGCCGTGGTCTTCCAGGGCGCGGAGAAAGGTGAAGGTGCCGGAGATGTCGTCGTCCGCGACGACCAGGTCTTTGCCGAGGCGGCCGTGGACGTAGTCGTTCACTTCGCCGAGTTCGTCCAGGATGCGGCGGTGAGACCAGCCTTCAAAAGGACGACCGAGGTACACGCCGATGATTTTTCCGAGGATGCCGGCGTAGACGCGGGGTTCGTAGTCGGTGGGGATGGGCATAGGGGAAACCTTTTAAAAGGGTCGCGCAAAGGCGCAAAGACGCGAAGGGAAGAGCCCTCACCCCGCCCGGCTTTGCCGGGCGATGGGCCGATGGGGCACGGTGGAGGTCGATAACGTTAAACGTACCTGCCGGCATAATTCTTGTCGCGATACGTTTCGACCATTTTTTTATTCAGTGGGTACGCGCCCCATTTGCGTGCGGCCTGGACCATTGTCCGATAATTTTCCGGATTGACGGCGGGGTGGATGGAGTTGCTGGAGGCCAGGATGTAGCCGCCGCCGGGTGCGGCTTTGGCAATGGTTTCTTGGACGGCTTCTTCTACGTCGTCCGACGATCCGTTGGGCAAAAGTTCGGTGCAGTCGATGTTGCCAATGACGGCGATGCGGTCTCCGTATTTCTGTTTGACGCGGCCAATGTCCATGCTGGCAATGGGTTCGAGGGGGTCGATGGCGTCGATGCCAGCTTCGACCATCATGTCCAGGATGGGCCAGAGGTTGCCGTCGGTGTGTTTGATGTAGGGCACACCCAGGTCGTGGGCAGCGTTGATGCTTTTTTTCAGATAGGGCAGGATAAATTCCCGAAAGTGGGTGGGCGACATAAAGGGCGCTTCGCGGCCGGCGTAGTCGTCGCCGGAGACGATGGCGTCTGCACCCAGCTCAACGGCGCGGCGCATGAGGCGGAGTTTGTAGTCGAGGGAAATTTCGGAAAGCGCATGGGCCAGAGAGGGATTTTCGATGTAGTCCATGAAGAGGTGGTCCATGCCGCCGCGCAGGTAGTGGGGGAATTCGAAGCCGTCGTGGGTGAGGAAGACGATGGCTTTGCGACCTTTGAAGCGTTTGACGGCAGACTGGAGAGCCGCCAGGCGGCGGTCTTCGTCCGGGTTCGGCGGGGTGTAGGATTTGAGGTCGGATTCGGTACGGATGGGTCCGGCGGTGGGGTAGGGGATGCCGAAGTCGGTGTTACCCCAGACGATGCCCCAGTCGTCCACTTCCAGGTCTCTGACACCGGGAATGTCGTATCTCTCTGTTTCGTCTTTGTTTAAGGGGCGGAGCGCGACGTTTTCGAAGATGGTGATGCCATCCAGGTCTTCCTGTTCTACAAATTCTTCAAGCGATGTTGCACCCCACGTAGAGCGTGTGGGTTCGTTGACAATGAGTTCCCATACGGGTACCCGGTCGGGTTGTTCCCGACGCAGGGCCGCCATAAAGCGTTCGTAGCCGGTCATGTTCCATACCCTCGTTGGTTTACAGCAGGGTGCAACAGGGTTATTGTTTTACGATTGCTGCGACCCAGCCTCCTTTATACGGAGCGGAGAGGGGTACGATGTTGCCGCCTTCAATTGTTGTGTCCATAGGACGATAGCCCAGGGCAGCGGCCGTTTGAGTGATCTGGCCCATGGAGACACTGATCCATGTGATGTTGAAGGTGCCGGGTGCGTTGGACAGATCCAGTTTTACGGACCCTCCGTTTGTGAAGTAGAGGGCGTACTTTTCTCCTGGTTTCGCGGCCAGATAGGCTTCGTTGGTTTCCCGGTCTGAAAGAAGATTCATCTGGGGTGTGATCTCCCAGAATTTGATCCGGTCTTCCAGGATGCGTGCGGCTTTGATGCTGGCTTTGGCGAGGTCGTTGAGTCCGTTGCCGGAGTCCGGGCGGTGGCACCGGGAGCTTGCAGAGCCGCCGATGATGTTTCGCCAGAACCGTTCAACTCCATCTTCGGGCCCGCCCGTTCCAAAGGCGTGGTAGCCGCTCCCGTAGATCTTGGTATGGTTGCTGGGGCGTGGGTGGGTCTGATTCACTTGCTGTAAGAGCCACTGGAGTCTTTCCCAATGGGTTTCATCAAAGTTCCGACTGTTTACCTGGGAAATATCGGCAAACATATAGTGCTCGGGATCTTTGAAGATGAGGGGTGTGTGTTCTGCTTCTTCGGCTCTGAATGCATCGTCAAACATATCGGTGGTGCAGACTGTGACGCCTTTTTCAGCGGCTCTGGTTTTGATGAATTGGATCCAGTATTGTCCCCATTGCGCGGGTGTGGATGTTTCGTTGTCCATGCAATAGAGGACGTGTCCATAGTCCAGGCTGTAGGATAACATTTTGGCGACAAATGCTTCCTGGTATGTCCGAATGAGGTCGAGCTTCTCTTCGTACTTTGGCATGTTTTTGATGGAGTGAAAGAAAGGCTGGAGGTCCTGGCCCGAATGTTTGGGATATTCGGTGGCAAACCCGGTTTGTTCGTACGTGTAGTTTATATTGTTGCCGGGATTCCAGGGGCTGATCGTCCAGTGCTCGGTGGAGTAATCGAACCGGTCCCAGACTTCGATCTGTACGAAGATTTCACGTTCGGCAGTCCACTTCATCATGTTCTGAAAACGGGTCCAGTATTCTTCATTCCACTGGTCCAGGTTGAAGGTGCCGTCGGGTAGCAATTTGTGCGGTTTGAGTTCTTTGCCTTCGCGCTGGCTCATGGTGTTGCGAACATAGTTGGCACCAACCGAATGGATTTCGTCGAGGTGCTCTTTGAGATCATCGAGCAAAAAGATGTGATCTGTCTTACTTCCTCCCAGAAGCATGACGGGTTTGCCTTTGTATTGCCAGTATCTTGGATTTTTGGCATCGGGTTGAATGCGGTCTTCGTTTTTCATGGTTCTCTCCTCGGTTCCGACCGGTCTGTGCCAGGAATATGCCGGTGATCGTTATACGCGACCACCGTTTAATGCCAGTTCTGCAATGCGCGTGGCACGCAGGCCGTCTTCGCCGGTGACCATGGGTTGTGTGCCTTTGGTGACCCAGTCTGCAAAATGGCGCATTTCTTCCTGGAACATGTTTTTCTTCTGGAAGGTGACAACTTCTTCTTTGCCGCCAGCCTGGCTGAGGAGGTAAGCGCCCTGGGTTTTGGGATCGTATTTCCCTTCGGCTTTTGCCGCGTCGTAGCTGCCGGGGAAGAAGAGGATGCCGTTGGGGCCTAAAACTTCGGTTCGACTGTTTGCGCGTACGCCTTCGGGGAGGCCCCAGGACCAGGAGCAGGTGACGGTATCGTCGTTTTCAAAGCGGATGAGGACGGTACCGGTGTCCAGTGCGGTGCTGGTATGGTGAATTTTCATGGGCATGGACTTGACTTCTACGGGTTTGCCGAAGCAGTAGCAGGCGAAGTCGTAGTTGTGTACCATGCCGTCGATCATAGGACCGCCACCCTGGAAGCGGTCCATGAAGAAGGGACTGGCAGGGGGCGGGCCGCCTGCGATTTGCCGCCACTGGACGGGACGACCGAGTACGCCGGAGTCGAGTACCTGTTTCAGGGTACCCCAGTCGTTGTCATAACGACGGACAAAGCCGAGCTGGAGGCCCACGTTGTTGTCTTTGCAGACCTGGATCATGCGGTGGCAGTCGTATGAGGTCATGGCCATGGGTTTTTGGCAGAAGACCTGTTTGCCAGCCCGGGCTGCGGCGAATACGTTTTCTGCATGGAGGAAGGTGGGGGTGCAGACCATGACGGCTTCGATGTCTGCTTCTTCGAGCATTTTGCGATAGTCTGTGTAGCCGTGCTGAAGGCCAAATTTTTCTTTAAAGAGGTCGAGCTGTTCGGTGCGAATGTCTGCACCGGCTACGAGTTCGAAGAGGTTGTCTTCCCAGACAGAGTTCAACTGGTGCGTGGCAATGCCCGCACATCCGATGACGCCGAGTTTGACCATTTGGTTCTCCTGTGATTGATTTCAGCGAGGAGGTGGACCTCCTCGCTACGCATAGTAAGCCCGGGCAAGCCGGGGTGCGAGGCCGAATGTTCCCCGGAGGTGGGGTTTACCGCGTGCAGAGGGTGGATTCAAGCGGATCTGCATACCCATTGAAGTATACCCTACATTTCAAGGGGTGGTCAAGTTTTAAGGTGTGGAGAGGATTTATGGTTTCAGCCATTTTTTGAGGAAGGCCAGGCTTTTTTCCATTCGGATTTCGTGGCCGCCTTCGTGCAGGTCAATTTCGATGTGGTCTTCCAGGTCAAGTTTCTGGTAGTGTTCGCGGGTTTCCTCGTATTCCTGGAGCATCATGGGCCACCAGGCGATGCCGTCTGCTTTGCCCTGTTCTACGAGCAAGGGGCGGGGGCAAATGAGCGAGGCCAGGTCGCTGTCTGTGAATTCACGCAACCAGCCAGGAATCCAGATGTGTTCTTCGTTGACGGAGAGGAAGCAGCTGTACCGGGGGTCATCTACAACCATTTTGTTGCGGCGTTGATTGAACCAGGCACAGACGACGGCGGCTTTGATGCGTGGTTCAACGGGGGTGGTGAACATGGTATAGGCACCACCCAGGCTGATGCCGTACATGGCCGTGCGGTTTATGTCAATTTCTTCGCGGGTTTCCAGGTAGTCCAGAAGGCGACGGGTGCGGAAGATTTCCAGGCCCCATAGGGTTTTTCCCATGAGTTTGCAGAGGCGTTCCAGGCGGGACCGGGGTGGGCCGCCAGAGATGTTCATGGGGGCAATGACAGCAAAGCCTTCCTCGGCCAGGGTGCGGGCGTAGCTTTTATATACATCGCCGGGATCGTCCAGGCCGAAGGCTTTTTCGGGGGAGGAGCCGATGCCGTGCTGGGCGATGACCAGGGGGACCAGTTTGGTCCGGTTTTTGGGCAGGGCCAGGATGCCCCGGCCGCGCAGGCCGCCCAGGAGGCCTATGGTGAGCCACCAGGCCTGGATATGATCATTTTCGTACCAGGGTTCCAGGACCGGGTCCAGCGGGGTGCCGTCGTATTCGAAGACACCCACGGCTTCGTGCCAGCGCTCGCGATTGGGGGCTACGGATTGCTCGTAGGCTTCTAACGAGGTGTAGTCGTGGCTCCAGAAGGCGGCATGGCGCGGTTCGTAGTCCAGAATGACACTGCGGAGATAATCTTCGGTTTCGTTGCGGAGAAGGCGCTGACGGTCCGAGATCCAACGGCTGAGGACATCGGTGTGCTGGCGGTAGGGGTCAGGGAGATTGGACATGGGAATTCCTTTCCTGTGGAACGACAGGTTTTTAATGGATGTCTAATCCGTAATCAGAATTTCCAGAACCTTTTGTTCGATCAATCGTTTACAAATAGGAGATGTTTTGCGGGTTGTCAAAACAAAATCTGAAGTGTATCTTGACGGTGCAGAACAGACCGGGTATTCTTTGATAAATGTTGTATTTCTGAGCAGAATTTGAAGCGTTTGCCGGGCATCGTAAGGAGAATAGAATGCAGCGAGTGGCAGTTTTGGTTTTTGCGATGTGTTTGTTCGGAACCCTGCCAGCGATTGCTGAAAAGGCCGATCCTGCAAAGGTAGATTCATTGCTGGTGGCGGTTTCGGATACCACGCTGGAGTTTGGTCAGCGGGTGGAACTGGCGAAGGAGGCGGTGAAGTACGACGAGACCGGTAAAGCGATGTATGCGCTGGCGCAGGTCTATATTGAAAAAGGTACAGATGGTGCGTTACACGATGCGTCTCCGTGGCTGAAGCGGGCAATGGACCGGGAAAAACAGAATGCGGATTACCGGATTGCGTACGCACAGCTTCTGTGGGGGTGGGCGAAACGGAAGAGTGCATATAAGCAGGCCCAGCAGGCGATAGATGCAGATCCGAACCATGTAAGTGCGCTGTATTTGGCGGCCAGGTACGCGGCGTGGCAGATGTCCCGGTACCTGGAAGGCGAGCGGGTGGATTATACGTACGATAACCTGGGAAACCAGACGCAGCGCACGTTTAGCCTGGAGATATACGGAGAGCAAGACCGGGACGAGGCCATTGGGTATTTAACTCGGGCGCTTTCGATAGATCCAGATCATCGGCCTTCTCTGGTATTGCTGGGGCTGGTGTATTATGAGGCCCGGATGCCAGAGAAACTGGTTTCCCTTTGTCTGGATTATCTGAAGCGGAATCCGGACGAGTCGGATGCATATTTTTTCCTGGGGTTGGGGTATCAGGCACAGGATGATCTGGAACGGGCTTATCCGGCGTATGTAAAGGGCCTGGACAAGATGCCCAAAGAAGAACAGCAGTTTATGATGTCCGTATTTATGCTGGTGGGAAAAGAGGCACTGGCAGATACGACAGCGATGCCAGACACGGATGCGTTGCGGGCGTTCTGGACAGGAAGAGATCCGCTATTTTTGACGCCTATTAATGAGCGGTTGATGGAGCATTGCGGGCGGGTGGCGTATGCCAATTTGCGTTTTGGAGATATGGAGCGAAACGTTTCGGGCTGGGCCACAGACAAGGGACAGGCGTATATCCGGTATGGAAAGCCGCTGGCTCGGAGTGTTCAACCGGCGGAAATTGATACGGGGATTGACCAGCCCATGTGGTACCAGGATCATCTGGCATGGCTGAGTAAGCAGGGAACTCTTCCGTACAATTACCATGCGCGCACGGAATTCTGGGATTATGGGGGATTCCGGTTGACGTTTACAAATACGGATAAGCGGGATACCTGGCGATTCCGGGTGGGCTGGATGGGGCGGCAGCCGGTAGATTATATTGGTTTGGTCAAGCGGATTCCGGAGTTTTATCAGGACCCGTACAAATGGGAGCGGTACGATGCTCCGTTCCAGATTGCGCAATTCCGGGGGACGGATGAGAAAGCACGGGTAGAGGTGTATTACGCACTTCCCGGAGAAGAGGTGAAGCACAAAGAGAAGCAGGCAGGTGTGCAGCAGGTGGACGTTCGTCAGGGTCTGTTTCTGTTCGATGCCCGGTGGGATACGGTACAGAAGGTGGTGGGGAAAGTGGAATTGATGCCGTGGGTGAATTACGAGTCCACGCGGGAGGGGTACCTGTTTGCCAGTGAAAATTTGCATTTGAACCCGGGGCAATATTTTCTTGCGGCGGAGGTGGAGGACCAGAATACAAAGTCTGTGGGGACGTTCCGAAAGCGGATTCAGGTGCAGCGGTTCGGGTACGATTCTTTGCAGGTAAGCGACCTGTTGCTGGCCCGGAAGGTGGTGGAGCGAGATAATGTGCCAATGGGGCGAGAGCGGTTTCTAATTTTGCCGAATCCGCTAAAGCAGTGCAACCGGCTGGGACAGGCGTATTTTTATTTTGAGATTTACAATATGAAGAAGGACGATTTTGGTGCTACGAATTACGAAGTGACCTATCAGGTGCGTACGCGGCCAGAAGGAGAAGACGTGACGCAGGAGGAATGGACGACAGCGGTATCGTATACGCACAAAGGGTCGCGAGACTGGGAGCCACTTTACCAGGTTCTGAATTTGGACACGGTGCCGGGAAACCGGGATTTCCGTGTGGTGGTAAAGGATTTGAACGGAGGCCAGGTTGCAATGGCGTCGACGGAGT
>JAQCGA010000073.1 GCA_027619145.1 bacterium
ATAAAACACCTCGCCCTCCATTTTTCCATCCAGTTGATCAGAGCCTCATTTCTTCCGGCTCGTCAACTTCGTAATTTCATCTCTCAACCGGCCAGCCTCCTCGTAATTTTCTTCTCGAGTGGCCTGCTCCATCTGGGTTTTCAACTGATCAATTTGCTCTTTTAACGTATGCCGAGGCCGAGTCCGCGCAGGCTCCACATCGTTCAACAACTCCTCAACCTCCAGCATCGTCTCTTCTTCATCCGCTTCCGGCCCCGGAATGGCCCACTCGGGTATGGGTAGTTCCGTTTCTTCTGGCATAGAATCTGCCGAATACCCCGCCTCTTGAAGCACCTCTTCGGCCATATAAATGGGTGCACTATAGCGCAGTGCCAGCGCAATACTGTCACTGGGGCGGGCATCTAGACTCAACTGCCGGTTACCCCGCGAAATTCGGAGTTCCGCATAAAAGATTTGATCCCGCAACGCCACAATGCGCACCTCATCCACCCGGGCACCAAACCGATCCAGAATATTGCGCAGCAAATCGTGCGTAAGCGGCCGTAGCGGTTGTTCCCCGGTCAGTTCCGCATAAATAGACAGGGCTTCTGTCCGGCCAATCACAATGGGCAACAGCCTGTCGTCTTCTTTGCTCCGCAAACAAACCGTCTGCTGCCCGCCACCATTGTCCGGCCGCAGGCTGTGAATGGTTCGCTCAATATCAATAATCATTTCTACCATAATCAGTCTCACCTGAAAAAACTGAGTTCAATATCTCTGATTTCGATACCTCTAATATATCGGAAATCTGTTTTTCCCACAAATCTCAGCAGAAATTCGAGCCAGGTATTCTTACAACCGATCCAGTAACATCCCGGCAAGCGCCTCCATTTTCTCGGCACTTCCAGGTGCCACTCGGCTCCAGGCACCCGGCCCCACTTCGTACCCGCCTTCGTCATACGCCCGCCGAATCGGCAGGTACCCCACCCATCCATTCGCGTTGCCCACAACAAATGAAGCACCCTGTTCTTTCAACGCCAACCCCGTTTCTACAAACACCTCTCCAGGTAAAGCCACCCATCGCACCGGGCCCAATCCCATCGCCTGAACCTCCGCCCGGATCGGCCCTTCCGCCAGCTTCCGTGCCAGACGCAACGTACGTAAATTCTCTGCAGAGGAATCTGCTTCTACCGCACGCTCCGCTTCTTCCACAGAAAGACAGGGCCGGGGTTCCAGCACCGTCTCATCTACGCGGACCGAAACTCCTGGATCTACCAGGGGCGCACCCGCCTTCAACCGTTCAATCTCTTCCAGAGCACCCTGGGCCAACTTTCCTCCCAGTTCCGCTACATCTTCAAAATTGGTCGTCACATGTACCGAATTCACATTTGCACAGGCCCCATTCACAAACAGGCAAACCACCCCGTCCAGGGCGGCCTCCACGCCTGCCGTCAGCGCGCCTGGATAATCCGCCGAAGCAGGCGGCAACAACATAGCCACTACAGGGTGCGCCGTATAATTTGCCAAAACCGCGTGCGGAGCGCCTTCCTCCGTCTCAAAATATAGCACACTCAGCTCTTCGTCCAAACGCCAGGGAATCGCAACTTGCTCCTCCGGCGGTGAAGCGCCCCGGCGGTCCAGCGTGCCGTCTTTCATCACCACCCGCCGGTACCGGGCTACCCCGGTCACTTCCGTGCTCCCTGCATAGGCCCGCACCGGCACACGGTTTTCCCAGGCCTGTACCACCGCATCTACCAGGTTTTCCAGATGTGTTTCCACCCATTCCGGAACCCCCGGAAATTCCCGGAAATTTGTTAGCCCAATCGTCTCCGGCGTAGAGTGCGAATGCGTGGCCGAAAGCATCACCGCAGCCCCATCAAGCCCGGTCTTTTCTTCTATCCTTGCCCGCAATTCCTGCGTAAAATTCCGCCCCAGCCCCAGCACCGCATTGTCGTATCCAATCGAATCCACCGCCAGAACGGCAATTGCCTGTTGCCCATCGTCCAGCACCAGCACACGGGCATACAAAGAATCGTGTACCCCCTCAAAAGGCGCACATGTCCCATTTCCGGACGATGTGAGGTACGGTACCCACGTTGGCGGTGTTATATCACATTTGGACACACCCGCAATTAGCATCCCAACCCTCAGTCAAAACTCAAATCGGAAGGGTAACTCGTTGGGCCACTTCAATAAAAAAGACCCTGTACACTTCAGGATAATAAGCCCACCGCCCCACAAGGTCAATTGAATTCTTCTCTTTTTTGTACAAAAAACAACTTGCAACCTGTTAGGCGCATCCAGAGTTCAAACGCTCCGTACACCTTACATAGAGACAGAAGCCTGACCTCCCCCATTATACAGTATGTGTCTTAAGCCAGGAAAGTCTATCCAGAACAACCGAAAAAGACTTCGTGACAAACGGGGGCAATACCCGCGCCGCACCCCACCACCACCATGCTGCATTTGCATTCAAGATCACATCCCGCACAACACGTTCCGTCTCGGAAACCCTGGGAAGTTCCCTTCCACACCCGGCATATGCATCCTTGCAAGATTCCAAATACGCCGCATTCTGACAGAAGACCTTCGGCCTGACTGTCCGAAAGCGGGAACCTCTCGCCAGACATCCTTCGAAACGTAGCCTTATCGAGCAACGCCATCAAATGCTCCCAAAATAAAAAAGGTAGCTGTCGCGTAACGGGAAGTATATGTGAACCCCGGCGTCGATGGTGTGGGGATGCTCATGGGAGCCGGGGTTGCCAGCAGGCCGAACGGGCGAAGCGAGGTTCTATAGCAAGATGAAATAGCTAGCCTTGTCCTTTGGATAGCTGGTCGTCAAGTTCAAGGGCATTTCGTGTGATGATATCATCTATTTCCAGAACATATCGTCCAGGATGAAGTCCAAGATATCGAGACCTGTCAGTTTCATAACCGCCCTCCAGGATCATACTCTTACTCGGAACATAATAATCATCTTCATAACAATAGCCCAGAAAGATTGTCTTTTGATTTGGAAACAGATCTTTGACCATACGGCCCAATTCCGCTGCAATCTCACATGACATGCCAACGATCTGAATCTCATCGGACAATTTAATCATCGTCATATGCAGATCATTTCCAGTAGGCATCGTATCGGTACGAATGCATTCAATCATATAACTAAGGAAACCCTTGTTCACTTCCGGCATCTGACATTCCAAAGGATCCTCTTCATCCATCATTTCCATATACTCGTCAATCGACTTTACTTGTGAGAGGTCGTAGGGAACCTCGAATACGGACTCGGCGTGTTTGAGGTCTAACACAATCGGTGTCATTTTATCCGAAGTAATGAATTCCTTGATGTGGTTCGCAACCTTTTGTCCCAATGATTTAAGTTCCTCCTTTGTAGCGCCTCTAAAATATTTGGTTTCCAGGTCGCAAAAGCGTGTCTTAATATTTGCACCTGCTCCCTGAGCAAACAGAGTATGGACAGAATCCCCATAGATTTCGCTCAATGCCAATGCGATGGTTCCCGGGTAATCTGCACTGATCCCGGATATATTCTGACTGGTTGGATGACAAGCATAACTATAAAATAGGCCCCTCAAATTCTCCCGCTTCTCGTCATAAATGGCGAGGATTGGAAAATCCGGATCGTAATACCCATCTTCATTGGGACGCATGACCGTTCCCACCTGACTACTATTGTAAAGCCGCAAGCGGCGATTGATACCAATATCAGATTCCATGATGCCCGAATCTATCGCACAGGGAGCCAGGTCTGATAGCGCCGCTTCAATACCATTACGGATTTCCAACTCCAAATTCGTGACAAATTTTAAATTACTCTTATTCCAGTTGATCCAGTAGTCATAGGCCAATAAAGGACCATAGTGTGTGTGTGAGGTATTTAGAATGACCGCGGAATAGGGGATGTCGAATTTCTTCTGGACCCAAAACCGGATGCGCCAGCTAAAATCGATAGGGAACAAATGTAGATCGGCTGTGATCAGGAGCACCCGACAACCCGTATCATCTTCTAACGCCAGGATTCGCAAAAAAAGAGGATCCTCAATGCTGTCGCACTTTTCAGTCCGGTTTAGAAAGCCACCCAGATACACCCCATAGTCAGGAGTAATGTCACTCGTGTAGAAACCTGCCTTCATTGCATTCCTCCCATTGAATTTCACGATGAATATGCGTTATAAGTGGCCAATTCACGTTAGCATAGCCAGCAGTCGTATCGAGATGTTGACCATTTTCTTTCTATTTCAGAGATCCTTTATTACACGTCTTGGAATAGAATGGATGAATTCTGGAGCACTCGGATCTGGAAGGTTCGTATTGAATATAGGCCCATAGTAAGCCCGAAGCCCACCATAAACAACAGGAATATTGCCGGTTTCCCAATAGGTCTCCCGGAGTCGCCTGTTCGATTCGCAATCCAGACCCAACAGCCACGAACCCAAACTCCCGCTCCTTCGTACCTCATACCCACAATCGAACACACAGTCATTATCCGGTTGCACACAGCGCATCTCAATAGGTATCTTGGGATGTGCTTAAAACATTTCCCAGAAGACCTCGATGCGGGTTAGAAATTCCTGATCTACTCTTCGCCTTACCTGCGAGAATCCATTCATGCACCTTTCTCTCTCCGCCCGTGTCGCCGAAAGTTTCAGCAACAAACGCGAAGCCAGTATTGGCCTGAAAGACCTTGCCCGCATCGCCTCCAGTGCGGGCTACCGTGCCCTGTGCATGCGCGCCTCTGTCGTAGGCATCCACAGTCCAGAAGAAAATGCCGTTGAAGTCCGTCGAATTCTGGATGAGATGAACCTGGAAGTCTCCATGGTCACCGGAGACTTCGCCGTACCCGAAAACAAAACCGAAGGCCCCGGCTGCCTGCGCAACATCACCCCTTATCTGGACCTCGCACAAACCCTGCGCTGTACCCTCATCCGCATCTGCATGAAAACCGAGGCAGACATCCCCTTCGCCCAACGATCTGCCGAAGAAGCCGCCGAACGCGGCATCCGGCTCGCGCACCAGAGCCACACCCTCAGCCTCTTTGAAACCGTATCCGGATCCCTGGACACCCTGCGCAAAATCAACTGCCCTAACTTTGGCCTCATCTACGAACCCGCCAACCTGGCCCTGTGCGGCGAAGACTACGGCCCTGGCCCCATTCGAGCGTTTGAGCCCCACCTCTTCAACGTCTACCTGCAAAATCATACCCCGGACCCTACCGGACAAAAACCAATGGAAACCTGGGCATGCGGAACCATTATGTCCACCCTCCATCCCCTGGACGCCCCGGGCGGCATCCAATTTCAATCCGTCTTCGAAGGCCTCCACACCATCGGCTACACCGGCTACATCCCCCTCCAGCAGGCCTGCGGCGGCAACCTCCCCCCCGAAGAAGCCGCAGCCGGTTCCGCAACCTTCCTCCGCAAGTTGATCCACCCAACAACTTGACCAGAAGATCTTCTCACCTGAGTATAAATCACAAAACAGCCCCCAGGGTTTCCCCCGGGGGCTGTTTTTCTCGGCGCAATCCACCGCGCCGCCCGACCTGCCTGACCTGTGTCAGAAACTCTCCATCAGAGGCGTCAGGTGCATCCGTCTTGTGGGATGCCGCAACTTGCTCAATGCCTTCTCTTTAATCTGCCGGACCCGCTCTTTCGTCAACTGAAACCGATTCCCAATCTCTTCCAGCGTCATCGGCTCCCCGCTCGTCAACCCAAAGTGCATCCGCAAAACTTCAGACTCGCGGTCTTCCAATGTGCCCAGCACCAATTCCACCTGCTCTCGATCCGAGGCTTCTTCCAGTTGAGCGTCCGGCGCTTCGTGCGTTGTATCCGGCAACACACTCAACATATCCTGATCTTCGCCCTCGGAAAATGCACCATCCATATACCACACGTCCCGCGCCTTCACCATCGTATCCCGCACCAATTCCGCAGAAACGCCCAGCTCCTCTGCAATCGCTTCCGGGTCTGGCTCAGCGGCCTGGGCCTGTCCCAGCCTCTGGATCATATCATTGATATTGTTCAACAACTTGATCCGGTTCGCCGGAAGGCGCACCATCCGCGAATCGTGCGACAGGCTCTGGCTGATGGCCTGACGGATCCACCACACGGCATAAGTAATAAACTTGAAACCCCGGCCCGGATCGAAACGCTCTGCGGCCGTAATCAGCCCCAGATTTCCCGCGCTGATCAAATCTTCCAGCGGCACACCACATCCGCGATACTCGCAGGCCACCTTAATGACAAATCGCAAATTCGCTGCAACCAGCCGATTCCGAGCATGCTCGCAACCACTATGGATCTGCTCCGCCACAAGAATCTCCTCTTTGGAGGAAAGCGGCTCCGATTCCGACACATCCTGGAAATACAGATCCAGCAATTCGTTGCCCTGGGAATTAAACCCGGCCATAAGCTCCACCTCTATACTTTCGGAATGGGTTCAAACCTTAACACACTGTCAAACGGACATCTGAACGATTCGGAAATCTGCTTCCAGATCATTCTAACAGGCAAGGAATGTGCCAGACCGAATAAAATCTCCATGCAATCTTCATACAATCATATAAAACAATATTTTAAATCAAAGTCACTCACACGCGCGCTCTCCATACACAATGCAGAAAATAACACAAAACGTATCGTTTTTCCGAACAGAGCCGTTATTTTGATGTGTCCGCTATCACATGAGGTTCTTAGTTCTCAACTTGCAGCCGCATCAGCGTCAGCACCCCGGAAGGCAACTGAAAGGAAACCTGAAACGGTTCCTCGACCGCCAGAACTTGCTCCTCAACCAGATCTGCACCGGCTCCGATTTCTGCCAGTAAGAATTGCTGCACACGCACCCGGCGGCCCCAGGCCAGCCCCGTAAATGAAGCGCGAACAGATATTGGCTCCCCTCCGGATTCGCGCCAGAAAAGAGCGATCACATCCTCCCCATCCAGGCTGCCAATGCCCGCAACACCACTCTCTTGCGGATCTACCGTAAGCACCACGCGAACCCGGCCCAACTGTTCCAAACCCTGGAGCGCAAGCAACCCGCCGCCATCTCCAGATGCATTCAGACACACGGCCTCGGTTCCGCTGTCCAGAACCGGAAGCAGGGCCGAAAGTGTGGCGGCCGCTGTACTTACCCCGGAATCTGGCCGCGCGTACCAACCACTCACGAGCAATCCGGGCGGCATTTCATATCCACTTTGGAGTGCGCGAACAGCATCCACAGAAGCACCCAGATCCTCCTTGCGGGCCTCCGGAACGTGCCAGCTTAAAAAATGAAGTGGTAAACTCAAATCGTGGCACCGCTTCAAAAGCATCGAAATTCCATTGGGCTCCCAATCCGCTCCGGCACCCCCAATCTGCACCTCGGGGGCAGCACGATAAATAGCCCATACCGCAGCTTCGTAATACTGCAGATAGGGCTCATTGATACCGGGCAACCTCTGCGCAGAAATCTCAAAACGCGAAACCCGCTTTGCCGTGTGATCCACCGTATCAAAAACCAGTTCCGGCCAGAGTTCCTCCAGCGCATTTCCTTCCGGCACCGGCAATGGGAAAACCACCTCCACGCCACGCGCCGCCAGTGCATCCAGTGCCACATCCAGCGCCCCCCAGACATACGACCCACCGTTCAATTTCGAGGCCCAGGCCTCCTGAACCATGTCCGGGTCCAGCACCACGGTCCGCGGGTCCAACTCCCCGGGGATCTCCCCCCGATTCTCCGCCAACCCGCGCCAGATACTCGGGATCAACCCTACCCCTTCCCGGCAATCCAGACGTACTGAAACCTCGCGCACATCGGCCTGGGCAAACGCACGCCCCCCCCAACCGACCAGAAACACACAAGCAAGCAGCACGCGAATCATACCAGCGCCAGATCCGCACGATGGCCGTCTTCCACAAATGCCGTCAACAACCGAACCGTAGCCTCAATATCTTGCTTATCTGCCAGTTCAATAGATGTGTGCACGTACCGCGTAGGAATTGAAAGTGTCACCACCGGCACACCTGCCCGAATACGCTGCATCGCACCCGCATCCGTACCTCCCCGTGGCAAAATCTCCATCTGATATTGAATCTTCCGTTTTTCTGCCAGCTTTTTCATATGCGCCACCAGGCCAGGGTGCGAAATCGAAGATGTATCCATCAGCTTAATGGCCGCACCTTCTCCCAACCGGGTCACCTGCTCGTGTGCTGGCACACCCGGAATATCTGCAGCCAGAGTAACGTCCAGCGCCACGCCCACATCCGGCTCTACCCCAAACGCACTCACCGTTGCCCCACGCAGGCCCACCTCTTCCTGCGTGGTCGCCACCGCGTACGTATCAAACCCGAATGACTTCGCTGCCTGCATCGCACGGATCATCACATATACCGAAAGCCGGTCATCCATCGCTTTACAACTCACCCCACGGCCAATTTCCTGAAACTCCCGGTACAACGTCACCATCGAACCAATCTCTACCTCTTTTTTCACCTCTTTTGCTGGCAGATAAAGATCCACGCAGAAATCGCTCACCTTCAGCGCCTGCTTCCGCTCTTCATCCGTCTGAATATGCGGCGGCTTGATCCCCGGATACAGCAACCCCGGAAAATCTCGCTTCTTTCCGCACACCGTCACCCGCTGCGACACCATATTGCGCGGATCGTGCCCGCCCAGCGGAACCAGACGCAAACGTCCGTCGTCCTCAATATACGATACCAGAAATCCAATCTCATCCATATGCGCGGCAATCATCAACTTCTTTGCGCCCTTCTTCCCCTTCTTGCGCACAATCAAATTACCCAGCGCATCCACCCGCATCTCATCTGCCAGCGGCTCCAATTCTCGCCGCACAATCTCCCGTAACCGGGCCTCTCGTCCCGGAATACCGGAACACTCACAGAGTTCTTTCAGTAATTCCATAAATACACGCTCCAGCGCTATCCTGCTATTGTTTGATGATCCCACCAACCAACTCCGGACCACACCCTCCTGTCAATCCCTCTCCCGCCCAACGGGAGAGGGACGTCAGGCTATGCCTGACAGGGTGAGGGCGCCTCAGAACTTCGGAACCTTCACCGGCTTGCCCGAGCGCATAGACTGAAAAGCCGCTACGCATATCCCGGCCGTGCGCACTGCCTGCTCCAGATTCAACTGCGGCTCGGTTCCGTTTTCAATCGCCTGTAGCAGATCTGCAATCAGCGCGTGACGGCTGTCGTGCTCGCTGTCTTTTACTTCCACCGGTGCCCACTTTCGGGTTTCCAGATCTGCCACCAGATGTCCCGGAGACCCCGGCGCCGTCACATACGTTTTTTCAGTGCCATAAATCTGCACATTCCGGAAACCTGGCCGCGCAGAACCCATCGTTGTAAACGTCTTGGCCACACATCCATTCTCAAACTTGATAATAGCAACCACACAGTCATACACATCCAACCCGTGCGCCTTCGTCGCAATTCCATTTCCATAGGCCGTCACCTCTTCAGCAGGAGAATCAATAATCCACTGAATCACATCCACCGGATGAATACTCCCGCCAGCCGCCGCATTGTACTCCGCACCCAACTGACCGCGCCATCCCCCCTGAAACAGATTGATGTGATTCGCAATATAATCCGCTTCTGCATAAAAAATTTCGCCAAACTCCCCAGCCTTCACCTGCCGTTTGATCTCCTGAAAAACCTCTCCGTACCGAATCTGGCATCCATGAGATACCTTACACTTGGTCCTCCGGGCCGTATCGGCAATCCGCTGAATATCTTCAAGCGTCGTCGCCAATGGCTTTTCTACCAGCACGTGTTTACCGGCCTCCATCAACTCAACAGCCGGGTCTGCATGCAAATGATCCGGTGTACAAATCGACACCACATCCACATCTTTCCGATCCAACAGCGCACGGTAATCCGTAAAGCGATTCTCAATTCCATATTCGTCGCCAACTTCGTTCAGCACCTTCTCATTCACATCGCAAATCGCGGTTACCTCCGCGCCGGAATCCCGGTACGAAGTAATATGTCCTTTTCCTACTCCCAACCCAATCACCGCAGCATGTAATCCTGCCATCGTCTCTCTCCTTATATTCTTATATTCTTAGAAAACCTCGGAACCATAAAATTTGCTATGCCCAGGCCATCAAGCCTACCCAAATGGCACCAGACTCGCACCCGAAGGTCTGGGGTCCTTAGGCCGGATCGGCGGTGCCTCGTACGATTGGTACGAAACCCCCAGGTGCGGCGTCTCTACGCGTACGTGCCCTCGATACCGAGAATCCAGCAGCGCATCCAGCGCCCCGGTGACCAGCAGCGTGCGTTCCACAGGATATTGCGGTTGTCCCGTCAAAAACATCTCATGGATATTGCGGCTCAAATAACTGAAATGCGCGTACGGTTCGCCTGGGAGAAACACCTCCATCCCCTGCACCTGCCCGCCCACACGACCTGCGTACCCGAATCCCGACATATACCCGCTCAGCATCAACGTGGCCGCCCGCAACCCATCTTCGTACTCCAATAGAAACACCGCCGGGTTCTCAGCGTGAGCCTCCATGTCTCCTTCTTTCTTCGCTTCAACGTGCTCCCGCGCCGCATCGGCCAGTTCCCGGGACCATAACCCATCGTCTCCCGCCTTCCACACCGCATCCCCTTCCAGACACTGAACCGCCCGGATACCGGTCTCCCCACCCTTTCGTCGTTCTACCATACACTGTAACAACTCCAATGCATGGAATCCGTAAATATCCAGCCCGCTGTACGACATAGAAAGCGCTTCTTCCACTGGCGTATCCAGTTCGTACTCGATCCACGGATTTCGCCACGCCACAGACACCGAGGACCCGGCCATAAACGGCACCTTCAACGCCTTCGCCCGGTCGTACATCCACTTTGCATTCGTCCAGTCGTACGCCAGATGTTTGTCGCTAAACACCGGCACCGACCGGCCAGACGTAGCAAACACCCCGGCCACCTGTTCAAAAAAGAATCGGCGCGGGTGCATATGCTGCTCTTTTTCATTCCAGGCATAATCCCCGTGTTCACCAATAATCAACACCCCGTCCACCGCCAGCTCCTTGCCACCTAATGTCAGCGCCTTCGGAATGCTATTGTAAATAGGTACCCCATACTCTTTCGCCAGTCCAACACCCACATCGTTTTCGTGCACCTGATCCATATACATAGATACAATAT
>JAQCGA010000074.1 GCA_027619145.1 bacterium
GGGTGAGGGTTCCCAAGATACGATATAGATGTATCTTGTGCAACGGATTGAAGGAGGGTGTTTTTTCCTTTTTGCTTTTAGAAAAGTGGCCGTACTTTGTTCGTAGTTGTGAAGGTGGCGGGGCTTTGCGATCTTTGCGCCTTTGCGTGAGACATGCTTTTTTAAAAAGAAAGGTATAGGAAATGAAAACAGGACGGACGTTGCGTACAGGTGAAGAGATCACGCGGATGAAGGAGCAGGTGGAGCAGTTTCCAACGGCAAAGAAGATTGCGGAGGGGATTGTAGAACGGGCAGAGGTATGGGCGGCGTTGGAAGATCAGTTTTTGCACGAGTTGCCGCCGCCAGCCGATATTCACCGGGGATTTCAGACGTCGTTCGATGGATGTCCGATACACGGAGAGGCGGTGTTCCGCAGTCCGGGGGGGCCGTGGAAGGTGAATGTGCTCAAGCGACCGTGGAAGATTCAATGTTCGGTGGGAGGGGAAGAGTATCCGTCAAATGATTTTATGGAGTATTATCGGACGAAGGACCGGTCGGTGTTGACGGGGGAGTTTGCGGATGATGGGACGGGGTGGGATCCGGGCGATGGTCGGGCGAAGTCCTGGTTTGTGGCACACTATTGTTTTCGATTGTGGCATGAAATTCTGCCGGCACTGAAGGATCTGAGTCGGGCGTATTTGATTACGGGGGAGGCGCGGTTTGGGCGGAAGGGGGCGATTTTGATGGATCGGCTGGCGGAGCTGTTTCCAACAATGGATTATGCGACGCAGTCGTGGTACGGATTGAATTATTTGAAGGGGTATACGGGGCGGTTTCTGTACGCGGTTCAGGAGTCGTTTAATATTGGGATGTATGCGGAGGCGTACGACAATTTGTTCCCGGCATTGCAGGGGGATGCAGAGGTGCACGCGTTTTTGGGGAAGGGGCCGGAGGAACTGGTACGGCATGTGGAGGAGAATCTGGTGCGGCAGTGTGTGCGGGATATCTGGGAGGGGAAGATCCGGGGGAATTACGGGTTGCACCAGGCGTCTGCGGTGAATGCGCTGGTGGTGCTGGACGATCCAGAGTTTACGGCGTGGGCACTGGAAAAATTGAGTGGGTTTACGGGGGCGGGGCCTACGACGGCGGTGTGGGCGTATGGGGTGGAGGGGTGGGACCATGCGCTGGATAACTTTTTGTTTCGGGATGGGGTGTCGTTTGAGGTGGCGATTGGTTATTCGCTGGGGTGCTGGACAAAGTATATGCTGGATACGGATCTGGTGCTGGAGAAGCTGGGTGCACAGCGGTTGCCGGAGGAACATGTGCGGGCGCTGGGAAACTGGCCCCGGCGGAGCTGGTCTCGGCGATTGGCGTGCTGGAATGGGAAGATGCCTGCGATTGCAGATACGGGGGCGAGTGTGACGTATCCGTCGATGGATTTGTCTTCGATGCAACGGTTTTACAGAGGGTACAGGTGGCCAGAGTATGCGCGGGCACTGTTGGATGCGGATGTGGTTGGGGAGAAGCGGTTTGCAGATTTTGAGGATTTATTTCAGGAATCATTGACGCGAGAGGAGTTGGAGAAAGCTGCGGGAGGTTTGCCGTGTTGGCCGGAGGAGAGCGACCATTTGGGTGGGGTGGGGTTTGCGGTGTTGCGCAGCGGACGGGAGGAAGATCAGCTTGCAGTGGCGGTGCAGTATGGGCGGGCCAATTCGGGGCATGCGCACCGGGACAGGTTGGGGCTGGAGGTGATTGCTGGAGGGAAGCCTGTGGTGCCAGATACGGGGTATCCGACGCATGCAGCAGAACACCCGGATCCGCCGGTCTGGGAGAAGAATACGGTGAGCCACGTGACCGTGGTGGTGAACGAGCGGCGGCAGGATACGAACGATGAAGGTCGGTTGGAGCGGTTTGCCGCATTGCCTCATGTGCAGCATCTTGAGGTATCTTCACCGAGGGCTTACCTGGATGTGGAGATGTACCGGCGGGCAGTGACTGTGGTGGAACTGGCGCCGGATCTTCAGGTTATGGTAGATCTGTTTCGCGTAAAGGGTGGGTGGGGGCATGATTATTCGTTTCACGGGTTCGATGGGGTATTTTCGACGGAGGGGGTGGCGTTTCAGGGGCAGAAGGGTACGCTGGCAGGGGTGGATGTGCCGTACGGGAAGTTGTACGATGATCCGGAGTTGGAGGAACACGCGAAGATGCCGGGGCCGCCGGGGACGAATGGGAAGCGGAGTTTTGGTTCGTACCGGGGGAGTGGATTTTCGTACCTGTACGATGTGGAGCGGGGCAGGCCGGAGGGGGGATTTCAGGCGGAGTGGAAGGACGAGGAGATGGGGCTGCGGATGATTGTGCCTGCCGAAGGGGCGCAGGAGGTGATTGCGGCGCATGGGAAGCCGCCAAATAAACCGGGGAATCCGGACCAGTTGAAGTACGTGTTGTTGCGGAACCGGGGAGATCGGGACCGGAAGGATCTGGAGAGTTTGTTTGCGGTGGTGTGCGAAGCATATCGAGACACGCCGAAGGTGACGGGGGTAGAGCGAATGGATTCGGTGGAGGGGAAGGGGGTTGCGTTGAAGATTTCCTGGGTCGGTGGGACGTGCTGGTTGGCGAGTGCAGAGGAAGATGGTGGACGCTGTACATTTGATGGTGGGTTGGTGCTGGAAGGTGGGTTCGGGGTAGTGAATCTGGACGCTGGCGGGAAGCCGCTGTGGGCATGTGTGTCGGGACGGCGATTGCAGTTTGGGGAAGTGGATGTAGCAGGCGCAGGAACGTGGACTGGACAGATTTCAGCGGTGGATTACGAGGGTTGTCGGGTGACGGTGCGTTCGGAAGGTGGCGAAGCGCCGACGGTGGGGGAGACGCTGATGGTGAACAACGGTTCGCACGTGTGCAATTTCCCGATTGCTTCTGTGGAAAAACAAGATGGTGAGTACGTGTTGCAACTGGATGCGGAACGATTACGGATTGGGCGGTTCGTGGTGGAAGAAGAGGTGGAGGATGGGTTGTTGACGAAGACGTGGGTGCACAGAGAGTGGGAAGATACCGAGGATCGCGGGTGCCATTATTTGAAGGGCGCACGATTGGCTTACAAGGGTAAGTTGTGGGAGATTGAGAAGGTGATGCCCCGGCCGGATGTGGGTGGTCACCGGTTTGTGCTGGGCGATGCAATTGACTGGCCGGATGCGCCGGAGGACAGGCCGGTGATTTATGATCTGGGTCCCGGAGATCAATGTGTGATGCGGCCGACAGTTTTTCGGACGTTTTAAGGCGTCTCACGCAAAGTCGCGAAGTCGCAAAGGGAAAGTCGGGAGGATGTGTGGGGTTGTGATGTCGGGGCGGACCCCTGTGTCCGCCCGGTTATTGTTGGGGCGGATCATCATTCGTCTCGTTTTTTGGGGATTTTGTAATGAAATCGGATATTACATGCACGATGGAGAACAACGTTGTTCATGCCAGCATGAATGGCGAATGTGTGGGTCGAATTTCTGTGCCGGATCTTGACTTCCACTGGGCAGATGGGGTGTATGTGAGGATGGTGGGGATTGCGGGTGTGGGTACGGATGAACGGTTTCGGCAGATGGGAATTGCCGGGCAGATGATGGAAGCGGCAAAGACGTTCGCCCGAGAAAAAGGATATACCTGTTCGGGGATTACGACGAATCTGGGGAACAATGCGCGGCGGCTGTACGCTCGGGCGGGATATACGACGGTGTTTCGGCCGGGTGGAGCGACCCGGACGCTGGGGCCTGTTGATGCGCCGGATGCGGAGGGGTTTTCGATTCGGCGGTACCGGGATGGAGATGAGGTGGAGTTGATGCGGCTATTTGGAGAAATCTATCGGCCGTTTTTCGGATGGCGAAGGAAGACGGCGGAGCGCTGGCATGCATTGCGTAAGGCGGTGCGAGAAGAAGATCCGGATTTTTTGATGGTGGCGGAGAGGGACGGTGAGGTGTTGGGGTGGGCCGGGTGTTTCAATCAGTGGGTGGGTCTGGTTTCCGAGGTGTATGTGAAGGCGTGTGAAGATCGGGAGCGGATTGCGCAGACGTTGCTGTTGCAGATGGAGGCACATCTGGTTTCGCGGGGGATCGAGAAGGCGCAGTTCAGGATTTCGGATGCAGATGTATTTTCGGCGAATCTGCTGGCGCGGAATGGGTACGCGTATTCGGAGATGCGGGTGTTTATGCTGGCGGTGCTGGATCTATCGGGGTTGCTGAATGAGTTGCTTCCTCTGTTTAAGAAACGGTTGGGGGAAGGTGCGCCGTGGACCGGGATGTTGAAGTTGTCCGCACCGGGCCATGAGGGGTTGCTGTGCGTGGAGGACAAGATTGTTGTTGGCGGCGGGAGCGCGTGTGATGCAGAGGTGATTTTTGAGAAAGGTGTACTGGAGAAGGTACTGTCCGGCGTGCTGGAGCCGTGGGATGCGTATCTGGAGAATGTGTTGACGGTGAAGCCGGGGATGTCGTCGGAGATACGAAGGTTGCTGGAGATGCTGTTTCCGCGCGTGCCTGTGGTTCACCCGGCGGATGATATGTGGTAGGCGTTTTGATTGGAACCACAGATAAACACGGATAAACACAGATGGTCAGTTGTGTGCTTCAAAGACTTTTGATCCGTGTTTATCTGTGTCTATCTGTGGTTGCGTACGTGTTTTTTAAGTTAACGGCAGCGCTACGGGCTGATGTTCTTCCGCTGAGCGGGTCCAGGCCAGGCAGAGTTCAAGGACGTTGCGGGCGTGTTCGGGGGTAACGTCCAGAGGGTCTCCATTTTGGATGGAACGGACGAAGCGACCCACGGCTTCTGCAATGGTGTCGTTCTGTTGGCGGTAAAAGACGCGGGGAGCTCCGGCGTCTTCTTTGTTCCAGATGATGCCTTCCATCACGTCCAGGTGGGCACGGGCGATGCCTTCTGTGCCTACAACTTCCATTTCCCAGGAAGGAGCACCGCAACTGACGTTGAAGATGATGTCCATGGATCCCATGCGGCCGTCTTGAAAGCGGACGGTGCCTTTTCCGGTGTCCATCCAGATGCTGTGCGGGGTGGCCAGGTTGTCGTATTCGGCGTAGGCGCGGACGGCCAGGGAGTCGATGAGCCACAGGAGTAAGTCTGCGGAGTAGAAGCCGAGGGAGAGGGGGATGCCGCCCTGGTCCGGGCCGAATTCTCCACTGCCTTCAAAGACGGTTCCGGGACCGAAGCAGCCGTGTTGAATCCAGGCGCGGGAGGAGATGACTTTTCCAATGGCACCTTTTTGTACGCGGGTGGCCATAGCGCGGATGGCGCCGTCGTCTCGGGCGGGAAGCAGGGTGGAGAAGAGGACGTTGTTTTTTTGGGAGGCGGCGATCATGGCGTCTGCGCCTTCCAGGGTCATGCACATGGGTTTGCTGATGTAAACGTGGGCACCGGCATTCATGGCTTCTACGGCCTGTTCTGCTTTGGCGTTGTCCGGGTTGGTGACCAGGACCAGGTCCAGAGATTCGGCTTTGACCATTTCTGCTACGCTGGTGTAGGCTTTGATATTGTACTGTTTGGCAAATTCTTCGCGGGGTTTCATGCGTAGTTTTTCGAGTTCGTCATTGCTCTGGTTCAAGTGTGCGTAGGCGACGAGTTCAACGTTGGGATTTCCTGCGGCTGCGCGGGCAAAGGCGTGAGAATAAAAAGATCCAACGCCACAGATTCCTGCTTTGAGAGGCATGGGTTTTCTCCGTAGATTGTTGGGTGGTCCTGATGCCTGGAATAGATAACGATAATCACGATGCAATGCGCCGCATTGTCAAGTCTTTTCCCGGTTCCAGTGTTTGTGGAGGTGATCGAAATAATACAGGGCGTTGTCCACGGGGACGTTGCTGGGGATATGGTTGCCCACGGCGAAGAGGAAGCCGGGGCATTTTTTTGCAATGGCCAGAGTGGCGTCGATTTCAGCGCGGATGGCTTCGGGTGTGCTGAAGGTGAGGGTGCGGCAGTCCACTTTGCTGCCGACAATGACGTGGGTTTTCCCGTAGTGTTCGACGATGTAGTCCAGCGAGGTGGTGGGTTCAAAAATGAAGCCGTGTGCACCTGCGGCGGCGATGTCGTCCACGAATTCGGTCCAGGTTCCGTCTGAGCAGTAGAGAACGATTTTGCCGGCGTCGCGGAGTGGCTGCCAGAGTTTCTGGTAGCGGGGGAAGATGGCACTGCGGTAGAAGTCCGGGTGCATGAAGGGGCCAGCGGACCAGACCATGTCGTCGTGGGAAATGAAGACTTCGAAGGAGGTTTCCGCCCAGGCTTCGTAGTGGTGGAGGGAGAGGCGGAAGAAGCTGTCCAGGACGCGTTCAAAGCGGGGGCGGTCTGCGGCGGCTTCCAGGAGGAGATCCCAGCCGAAGGTCTGGATGAGGCCGGAGACGATGGTTTTGTAATAGCCGCCGGGATAGACGAGTTCCGGGTGGTTTTTCTGGCTGTTCCGGTAGTGTTGCTCGTAGTAGGCGATGAGTTCTTTTTTGTCGGGCAGACCGTATTCTTCCACAGCGTCGCAGGAGAGAACGTCTTCTACATTTCCGAAGGGGCAGAAGATACGATCGCGTCGGTCTGCGCCGTGTTCGAGAAATTCGGCGTGACCCATGTCGGTTACGCGGCCCCGTTTTTCCCAGGGGACGGGACCGTCGTTCGTGGTCCAGAGGAGGTCGATGTCCCAGGCGTTGTGGAAGGCGTGCCATGCGCCAGGGTCGGTTGCAGGGTCCCGGCCGGTAACGGCGCGGACGAGGGCGTAGTTGCTACAGTATTCGGTGTGTCCCAGGCGGGATGGGGTTTGGCGGTTGAGGGCCTGGATGCCGGTTTCGTAGCTCATGGAGAGGCCTGGGGCAAGGGGTTTTATGTGCCTGGCGGATATAATCTAAACATGCCGTGCGATTTGAAGAACGTCAAGGTGGTGTGGTGTGCGGTGGCGGTTTTGTGGAAAGGGAGAGGGATACGAGCGTTTTTTCAGGGTCAGGCCACCTTGACGTGCTGTATGTCATAGGGTATTGTTTCTTATTGGGGTTTTGTTTTCAGGCTTCCTGGAAAGAGGGCTTGTCCTTGTATCCGTATACTCGAGGGGGTTGATTAAACAGCATGCTGCCGCGTCCGGAAGGGAGGCGGTTTTTTTGTGTGTACACCCAGGAAGAAGAGGTTGTAAATGATGACGTCTCAGGAGAGGATTCGGACGGTGCTGGAGGGGGGCGTGCCGGACCGGGTGCCGTTTCACGATGCGTTCTGGGCCACAACGGTGGAACGGTGGCGGAGGGAGGGGATGCCTGTGGACGTAACACCGGAGGATTATTTCGGGTGTGAGATGGTTCGGCTGGGAGGAGATTATACGCTTCAGTTTCCGGAGAAGACGATGGAGCGGACGGAGCGGCACCGGGTGTATACGGATGCCAATGGGGCCACGCGGAAAGATTTGAATACGGCAGATGGCTGGACGCCGGGGTGGCTGGAGTTTGCCATCCGGGGTCGAGAAGATTGGCACAGGCTCCGGGGCCGGGTGGCGTACAATTCATCGCGTATTTCCGGGGGGATTCTGGAGGAGTACCAGTTGGCGCGGAAGAAAGGGCAGTTCGTGACGTTTTCGGCCCACGCCTGTTTTCATCCCACGTGGCAGAAGGTGGGAATGGAACAGATGCTGATGTGGATGCACGAAGACCCGGAACTGGTGGTGGAACTGTACGATGCGCATACACAATTGATTATCGATCTGTTTGAAGGGATGCGGGCACTGGGGCTGGCGTTTGACGGGGCGTGGTTGAGCGATGACCTGGGGTACTGCAATGCACCGCTGATTTCTCCGGCGATGTACCGGGAGCTGGTGATGCCGCAGCATAAGCGGTTGTGTGACCATTTTGCGGGGGCCGGGTTGAAGACAATTTTGCATTCAGATGGAGATGTGGGACCGCTGATTCCACACTTTCTGGAGGCGGGCTTTTCGGCCCTTCACCCGCTGGAGGCGAAGGCGGGGCTGGATGTGCGAGAGCTGAAGCCGAAGTACGGGGACCGGCTGGTGTTGTTCGGGAATATTGATGTGCGCAGGCTGGCAGAAGGCCGGGAGGCGATTGAAACAGAGGTCCGGGAGAAGGTGGGGTTTGCGAAAGAGGGAGGTGGATATCTGTACCATTCGGACCATTCGGTTCCCAACGATGTGTCGCTGGAGAATTACAGGTTCGCACTGGAGATGCTGAAAAAATACGGAGTGTGCTCATAAGGCGTTTTGGGGAGCGGTATGTTCATTGACGGGAGGGAGTGTACGATGGCTGCGAAGAAAGCGATAACGGAGAAGGACGGGCGGATGGCGTGGTGGCGGGAGGCGCGGTTTGGGATGTTTATTCACTGGGGGTTGTACGCGATTCCAGCCGGGGTCTGGAAGGGGAAGGAGATTCCGAGTATCGGGGAGTGGATTATGTTCCGGGCGCAGATTCCGGTGGCGGAGTACGCGAAGCTGGCGGAACGGTTCAATCCGGTGGATTTTGACGCGAAGGCGTGGGTGGCGCTGGCCAAACGGGCAGGGATGAAATATTTGACAATTACGTCGAAGCACCACGACGGTTTTGCGTTGTTCAAGTCTGCGGCGAGTCCGTACAATATTGTGGATACTACGCCGTTCAAGCGAGATCCGATTGCAGAGTTGGCGCGGGAGTGCAAGAAGGCGGGCATTCGGCTGTGCTTTTATTATTCCCAGAAGCAGGACTGGCACCATCCGGACGGGTCCGGGAATGCGTGGGATTACGATCCGAAGAAGCAGGATTTCGACCGGTATATGGAGGAGAAGGCATTACCGCAGGTGCGGGAGATTTTGACGCAGTACGGACCGATTGGGATGATCTGGTACGATACACCGATGGATATTACGCAGGCGCAGACGAAGAAGTTTGTGGACATGGTGCGCAAGGTACAGCCGGATTGTATTGTGAACGGACGGGCGGGACATGGGATTGGGGATTATGTGTCGATGGGTGACAATATGATTCCGCCGGCGCGAGTGGATGGAGATTGGGAGACACCGGCCACGCTGAACGATACGTGGGGGTACAAGAAGAACGATCAGAACTGGAAGCCAGTAAAGGGGCTGATCCGGCGGCTGGTGGATATTGTAAGCAAGGGGGGAAATTATTTATTGAATGTAGGGCCTACGGCCCGTGGGGTGATTCCCGCGCCAAGTGTGAAGCGACTGGAGCAAATGGGAGACTGGATGAAGGTGAATGGCGAAGCGGTGTACGGAGCTTCAGCGAGTCCTCATCCGTTCGAGATGTCGTGGGGCAGTCTGACGTGTAAACCCGGACGGTTGTATTTGAATATTGTGGACTGGCCCCAGGGTGAATTCGTGCTGTACGGGTTGAAGAACCGGGTGAAGAAGGCGTATTTGCTGGCGGATAAGAAGAAGCCGCTGGCGGTTTCGCAGGCGTACCGGGAGGAGATCGATCTGCATACACTGACGATCGGTTTGCCAAAGAAGGTGCCGGATCGGGCCGTGTCTGTGGTGGTGCTGGAGGTTGAAGGCGAGCTGGAGATGGATCAGATGTTGTTGCAGAATGCGGATGGGCGAGTGATGCTGGAGGCGTACAATGCGGAGCTTCACCAGGCGGTGGGAGCTTCCGCATTTGTACGGGGACGGTGGGGGACGGTGGAGAACTGGGCGAATAAAAAGAATCGGGTGGAGTGGACATTTAAGGTGGCGCAGCCGGGGGCGTTTGAGGTGGTGGTGTTGAGTCAGACGGAGCGGGACGGGCGATGGGTAGGTGGGCATAGATTGAAGGTGTCGGTGGGGAAACGGTCTGTGATCGGTGTGGTCCAGGAGCAGGAACGGGTGGAGAATTCTCGGGCGGATTCGTATTTGAAGGATGTGATTTCTCCGCTGGGAAAAATCGTTCTTTCACGGCCGGGGGAACATTGTTTGACGCTGAGGGTGGATCGGATTGCGAAGAAGAAGCCGGGGTTCAAGTTGCGGGCGGTTTATCTGGTTCCTGTTGGATAAGCGTTTGTTTATAAGTTACGGAAACGTATTCCTGGAGGGTGATGTGGAGAAAGGTCTGGCATTGAATGGAGGGCCGATGGCGGTGCCCACGATTGAAGGGAAGGGTGAGCCAAAGGTGGGGGTGGAGGAGTTTTTGTCAATTGCGGACCGGTTCGGATTTTCGGCAGCGGCGGTAGAGCGAATTCGGAAAGCGGTGGATGGGGAGGTGCCGAATCCATATCTGGTGTCGTATGCTGCGGGAGGGACGAAGCGGACTGAACTGGAAGGGTTGGCGCGAGAGATATTTGGGGTGAAGTACGCGCTAGGGGTGAGTTCGGGTACGGCGGCGTTGCATTCGGCATTTGTGGCGGCGGGGGTGGGGCCGGGCACGGAGGTGATCTGTCCTGCGATTGGATTTTTTGCAACGGCGGCAACGGTGGTTCACGCAAAAGGGGTTCCTGTTTTTTGCGATGTGGATCTGTCGTTGGGGATGGATCCGGAGAAGATCGAGGGGTTGATCACACCGCGTACGGTTGCGGTTGCACCTACGCATGTGATGGGTAGTGTGTGTGATATGGATGCAATTCTGAAGGTGGCTCAAAAACACGGGTTGAAGGTGATTGAGGATTGTGCACAATCCTGTGGGGCAATGTTCAACGGGCGGTACGTAGGGACGTTCGGGGATCTGGGTTGTTTCAGTATTTCGGTGTATAAGATTGTAGGTGGAGGTGAAGGTGGGATGGTGTTGACGGGGGATGAACGGTTGTGGGAACGGGCGAACCAGCTTGCGGAATGTGGTGGGTTGTGGCGTCCGGATCGGTTTGCACCGCCGCGGTATGAAGGAGAGTTATTCTGCGGGACGAATTACCGGATGTCCGATCTGGAGGCGGCGGTGGACGTGGTGCAGTTGCGGAAGATGCCGGATACTGTGGCGAAGTACCGCAAGGTGAAGCGGCAGGTTCTGAAGGGCTTGAAGCGGTTCCGGGAGATTGTACCGCAGACGCTGAATGATCCGGAGGGTGAGGTGGGGTATACACTGCGATTTTTCCCGGAGACGGTGGCGCTGGGAGAGCGGATTGCGAAGGCGTTGAACGCGGGGGGGGTTCGATGTAATATTCGGGGGG
>JAQCGA010000075.1 GCA_027619145.1 bacterium
CTGACAACGCTTTGGCTTCTACAAACTATCCCTTCTACGCAATCTCAAGTGAAAAGTGTCTTATTTTGTCATCTTCTACGTCTCCCACCGAGGAGGTACCATGAAACTCGTTACAGCAGTCATACAACCCCATAAACTGGACGACGTCCGGGAGGCGCTGGCGGAAATTGGCGTACAGGGAATGACCGTGATTGAAGCCAGAGGGTTTGGTCGCCAGAAAGGCCACCGGGAGGTCTACCGGGGTGCAGAATATGTCATTGATTTTCTTCCCAAGGTCCGGCTCGAGATTGCTCTGAGTGAAGATCTGGTAGAACGCGCCATAGACGCTATTGAACGGGCGGCCAAAACGGGCAACGTTGGAGACGGAAAAATCTTTGTTACCAACCTCGAACAAACCGTGCGAATCCGCACCGGCGAAACCGGCCCCGACGCACTTTAGGACCGGTTCACAGAGCGAAACCCTATTCTGCAACGCCGTTCCCAACCGTAACCATTCATCCGACCTGGGAGAAACTACATGCTCTCCAACCGAACCTGGCGCTTCTGCCTGGCTGGAACCGCCCTGGCCCTCACCGCTGTCCTTCCCGGACAAGCGTTGGCCAGCGATGCTGCGGTTGCAGACTCAGGCGATACCGCCTGGATGCTCACCTCCACAGCGCTTGTTCTATTCATGAACATTCCTGGCCTGGCACTCTTTTATGGCGGCCTCGTACGCGCAAAAAACGTACTCTCCATCCTCATGCAGTGCTTCTCTCTCACCGCCCTGATGAGCCTCATCTGGATCGTCTGTGGGTACAGCCTCGCATTTGACACCACGGGAATGAGCGCTGGTACCACCAACCTCCATTCTTTCATAGGCGGCCTGAACAGGGCGTTCCTCTCTGGGCTGACCCCGGACAGCCTCACAGGCACCATCCCAGAATCCGTCTTCATCACCTTCCAAATGACCTTCGCCATCATCACCCCAGCCCTCATCACTGGCGCTTTCGCCGAACGAATGAAATTTTCCGCCATGCTCTGGTTCCTCACCTTCTGGTCCATTCTCGTCTACGCGCCGGTCTGCCACATGGCCTGGGCCGGAGAGGGTTCCTTTTTCGTCAATCTGGGCGTGCTGGACTTCGCAGGAGGAACCGTGGTACACATCAACGCCGGCGTTGCAGCCCTGATGTCCGCACTCGTCCTGGGCAAACGCCAGGGATATCCCAAAACACCGATGCCGCCGCACAGTCTTACCCTCACCCTCGTGGGCGCGGCAATGCTCTGGGTAGGCTGGTTCGGGTTCAACGCCGGTAGCGCTCTGGCGGCCAACGGCTCTGCAGGCATGGCCATGCTCGTCACCCAGACCGCCACAGCAGCAGCCACCCTGGTCTGGATGTTCATCGAATGGTACAAACATGGGAAACCCAGCGTTCTGGGAACCGTTACAGGTGCAGTAGCCGGCCTGGTTGCCATTACCCCGGCTTCCGGCAGTGTAGGCGTTTCCGGCGCGCTGGTCATCGGCGCAGTTTCCGGGGCCGTCTGTTTCTGGGCTGCCACCGGCCTCAAGCGCAAACTGGGCTACGATGATTCCCTGGACGCCTTTGGCGTACACGGCATAGGGGGTATCGTGGGAGCCCTGCTTACCGGACTCTTCGCCGCAGAGAGTTTTGGCGGCCTGGGCCTTGCCGAAGGTATGACCATAGGCAAACAACTCCTGGCCCAACTCATCAGCGTCATCTTCACCGTGCTCTACAGCGGCATTATCTCTCTGGTCCTGCTCAAGCTCATCGACGCTACCATTGGCCTGCGGGTTACCCAGGAACAGGAAGTCTCCGGCCTGGATATTTCCCTGCACGACGAACAGGCGTACAACCTCTGACAAAAACGCAATACCGATCTATATCTAACCATCTCAAAGGTCCGGACTGTATGCGTACAGTCCGGACCTCTTTGAGATCACCTGCTACCATCTTATTCACTAAACCAAAGCAGATCGTCCCTGCCTATACACCCTCCGCACAATGGGCCAGCCTTTCGGCCCGTTAAAAATACCTCCTCACTTCCCCACGTTCAATTCTTCGGCTGGTATTCTCGTATGTGACCGCGTAGAGATACCATTGTATTAGTGACCCGCCAACCTCTCAATTTTCCTCCGAACTTCCTCCGCAACCTCCACGTCTCCCTGCCACCGCTCCAGAAATGCGCGGTACATGCGCGCAGCCGGATCAGTCAAACCAGCCGCCCGGTATAATTCACCCAGGTTATAATATGGCTCTGCAATCTCCGGTGCCAGTTTCGCTGCTTTTTGGTACGCAACAATGGCAGCATCTCTCTTTCCCGTAACCTGCCACACCTCCCCCAACCCAATATAAGCGGCAAAAAAATCTGGATCCTCCTTAATCAAACGCCCATAGATCTCCTCTGCCGCTTCCAAATCCCCTTTTATTCTGTACAGCTCTCCTATATTGTACCAAATCCCCATATCTCCCAGCAGGAATACAAGTGCTTCTCGGTACATCGATAGCGCATTGTCCGGGCGTTCCATACGCCTGTACACAACCCCCAGATCCCGGTATAACTCTGCATTGTCCGGGTCCAATTCCAAAGCCTGGACAAATGCCTCCCGGGCCTGCTCCAGGTCATCAAGGGCCGCAGCAATCTTCCCAATATTCTGATAGGCCGAAATTGAATTTGGGTGAACCTTCAGACAAACTCGGCTGGCTTCCAGTGCCCCTTGCAAATCACCCAACTTCAGGCAGGCATCGGACTTCAGTAGATAAATTCGGTAATCCCAAACACCCCATTCAATAGACCGCTGCGCCGCCAACCTCGTCCCCTCCCAATCCTCTTGCTTGAAATGGGCCTCCGCATCAAACTGCGCCCAATCCGAAAAAAAAGCACGCGAAACAGGGTAAACACCCACCAGAATCGCCAGCATGCAAACAGCGGGCAGTAACATCTTAGAACGCGGTACCGCCTGTTGAGAACAGGTACTTTGGCCTGGAGAAATACCGGCCACAACACCCAGCAAAAACCAGAACAGGAAACTCGGTGGTATCCGTTCCCGTGGAAAACTGAAAAAAGCATGCCCTGCCATTGCCAGAATCGCAATCCCTGTACCCGCCAGCATCAGCCCGCTGTGGAGATCGGATGACGTACGCAACGCACAAAAAATAGCCCACAGTGCAGCAAGAATCAGCCAGATATAAATTGTCAATCCGACGATTCCCAGCTCAGATGCCACCCAGAGATAATCGTTGTGGGGCCGCAAAAAAGTAAACCCAGGTCGAACCTGATCACCTCTTGCGTACCTGGGATAGAGAACCTCCCAGTTCCCAATACCCGCTCCAAACAGCCAATAGTCTCGAATCATATCCAGCGTATGGTGCCACACTGGCAGGCGGCCGCTGCTCTGCTTTTCCAGGATTGAAGTTGCTGCCGAAAGAGCACTGATCTTATCTGGCGGAATGTCCGATCCAGGCGTTGAAGGCATTCGGGGAGAAACCTGGGCTGCCAGCAAAATTACCGATAAAAAAACGAAGGTGAGAATAATTTTCCTGCGTGTTATCTCTGTGCGCAAGGTATTCAAAAATGGCCAGGACCGATTTTTAAAAGCCACCACCGCAACCCCTCCCACCAGCAACAAAGCTCCAAACAACCCTACCCAGGCACCTCGCGTACGGGTATAGATCAACATCAAAAACGGTAGTGCCCAGGTAACACCCCAGAATATTTCGGCTTTCAGGCTCCGCGCCAGTACGTAAGGAAGAATTGTCAGCGGAAGCGCCATAATCAGGTACATGGCCAGAAAATTACGATACAAAAATGTCGCGCTCGGATACCCCCCCGAAGGAATTCCCAGAAATGCAATACCCAGATACTGCCCAATCCCAATAATCGATACAAGTCCAGACACGCCTGCTATCGCACGGCTCCAAGTAGATAGATGACCTGTTCGAACAGTCCGTGAAATGGCAAGATACAGACAGACGAACGTCGCAAGTTTCACTACTTCCAGGCTGCCTTTGAACAGATTGGTTGCCATCCAGAAAGAGGAAACCGTTATAACAAAAAAAGAAAGCACTGGAACATCCAGAGCAAACCACCCAGGACGAACCCGGTTTTCCCAGGCGCACTTCGCCCAGACACCGACCGCAATAACCACACCTGCTTGAACGACAAGCAGTTTGGACCAGAGAAATGGCCGGAACCCAAAAGGGAAATAAACAAGAGGTATTGTAAGTAGCAACAACGCTCCCACAATTCCGACCAGCCGATTGCCTCCACCCAAAGACTTTTCTCCGTCAGACACCATCGCAGATGCCCCTCCAAAAACAAATGACCAGAAGGGAAGTCACCCGCGTCAACGGCGCTCCTGCCTGTTCTGGTCCATGTGCGCAAAAATTCGTACGATTAGTGTTTTTCTTGCAGGCGTTTCACCGCCAGCAATCCATCCAGATGATTCGGAAGTAGCGCAATTGTCTTTTCGTACGTGTGAAGCGCTTCTCCTTTGCGTCCAAGGCTTTCGTAGCACCCTGCCAGTCGGTAATACGCATCCGCGAAGTCCGGCTCTAATTCCACCACTTTTTGAAATTTCTCCACAGCTGCTTCATATTTCATCTGCGACAAATACGTTCGTCCTATCTTGTACATCGCGTAAGAATCTTCTGGCCGCAAGGTAGCCGCAGCTTCAAAATAGGACAAAGCCGCAGTAAAATTCTCCCGATAAAACTGCACATTGCCCACAAAGATTTGCTGCTCATACGTCTGAGCATCAATCTTCGGTACGTATTTAAACTCCTCTATAATTCGTAAAAGCCCCCTTGAATCCTGCAGATGCAGATATGCTTCTCCCAGCCGATCCAGCACCTCTTTATTCTTCCCTGCCTTTTCAAGATACAACGTATATGCAGAAGCTGCTTCCGCCCACTTCCCAGCCTGTACATACACATCCGCAGTCTTTCGATCCGCCTCCGCCTGGTCATAGGTTGTACCTCGAAGCTGCCCAATTGCCTGTTTTGCAGCCTGATCATTCCCCTGCGCCAGATAGAGCAAAGCCAGATCTTCCAGGATCCCGCTCCGGACCGGCCCCAAATCCACCGTCACATTCAACTGTTGTGCAATTTCAAACTGCGAATGAGCCGCCTCCAGCGCTTTCGAAGCCAGCAGCTTCCGGGCCTCCCCGTAATGGGAAACTACCGCTGCGGTCCTGGCAACTCCACTTATCAGAGCCGGCACAAACAAGAGACAGAGCATGCCCAGTGTCCCTGCCCATCGATACCGCAGAAAATGTCCCATCCATCCAACCCGTACTCCATCTCCTCCTGGAACTGGCTCTGAATACACACGGGTCACAGGAAACCAGATCAACAAATAACTCATCACCTTCACCACAACCAGTACATCCATCCCTGCAATACCGGCTCCCAAAAACTGCTTTGCCCCCAGCGAGACGACCACCGAAAAACCCACAACTCCCACCACAACCTGGTCCAGAACCTGCAGCTTTCGAACCCTCAAACTTCGCCACCGAGCCGCCAGGAACGCCCCCCCCATTACAACCGAGAACAATGTCGTCACCAAAAAAAATGCATTGAATCTGGGCTGGGCTATTCGATAAGAAATTGCCGATGTTGCTGGATCAAATTGTGTAATCGCAAACGCAGCTGCCAGTGCAACAATCACGCCTCCGGCCTGAGTCGAGCCCGGCTGCGTCTCGGAATTGCACGCGCGGTCAAGGGCCTGCCTTCTGTACCGAACATAAAGCAAAATAAGCCCAGACAAAATCAAGAGCAAGCGCAGGGTCTCTTTCCATGTCAGATGGTCCATGGACCCCAGACCAGCCACGAAAATAAGCCCTGTGCAAACATAAACAATACGGTGAAGTAACAATGCCTGTATCATATCAAAACCCCGCGTGAATCATTTTCCACGCTATGCCTTTAAAATTCCTGATCTAGCTGACAGGCACCGCGCTCCCTCGCCATTTCCACTTTCTCCACTTCCATCTCCTGTGCCAACGCATACCCCACGCCTACGAGCACCCAGAATGTAATTCGAGTCAGTGAAAAATACAATGCATCACATGTAATCAGATCCACCCAGAATCCACAAACAGATGCCAGAATACCCCGGCAAAGATTGGCCTGCTTGAATTGCCTCAACGATATATATCGATCTTCGCCATGTTTGATCACCTTAAAAACAAATACGAACAACGCCAGCAAGGCACCGAAACCCACAATGCCGTTTTCGCCAATCAAGCGGAGATACATATTGTCCGGAGTATCGTCATAATCCTGATATCGTCCGGCCAGGTACCGGTAGTGGGCCGTCCCAATCCCTCCAAACGGCCGGTCCTGGATCATCCCGGCAACCTGCAAATATGCCACGCCCCGCGGGTCTTCCTTGAACCGCATCAACTGCGCCACCGTTCCACGGCCTTCAAGCGTATTCCAAACCCGATCGAAACTAAGCATACCCGCCAGAAATACGACCAGAACGGCACCCACAAGCGCGATATGACGAAAAGCCAGTTGCCGGAAATAAACAATTCCAGCAACAACGGCCCCAATCCATGCGCCCCGAGAAAAAGTCAGCAATAAAGCGGTACTAACAATTCCTACACCAATCCAGCAAAGGAGCCTCAAGGGCCCTTTGCGACCTGCTGCAACTGAAACCCCAACCGGCAGGCAAAGCAGAAGGTACGCGCCTAAAAAAACTGGATGTCCTACCGTAGCCCGGATACGCCGACCAAAGAGTGCCGCATCTTGCGCAAATTGCGCATACCGCACGTTTTCTTCACGAAAGACGTGCCCCCACAAGGGATTGTACCCGGCAATAAATTCGAAAATTCCATACCCAGCAACGCAGGCCGAAACAGCAAACAGGAAAACCAGAAATCGCTCGGCGTGCACACGTCCCTGAAATCCCTGGAAAGCAAGCAACCCCAACAATGCCCCGGTTAAAAAATAATACATCTCTCTGGAAAGCCCCAGCCCGGGCACCTCTGCCCCAACGGCTCCCAGCAAATTAAGAACAAGGCACACTCCAACGGGTAAAAACAGTGCGCTATGGGAAAAATGCCTGCGTTCTCGGTCATAGAATGCGAGCAGACAAAGACCTGCGGCAAACACAGATGGTAGCCAGGCAAGATTGTTTACAACCATCTCAACCGAGCCGGTGCCATATACCAGCAAGTAGCGATGGGGAACAAAGGACACAAAAAAGAAAAGGAGGCACATTCCTCCGCGAAGCAACATACCGGAAGACAACCCCCTGTTGGTCTTGTGCCGTAACAAATCAGGCATCCTTGCGTGGCGATTGGTCCGCCTCATTCACCTGTAAATAGGGTTCCCACTGATACGGACGTTCAAAAAAACCGGGCGGACACGTAAGCTCATCAATCGTTCCGGTTTCTCTCCCTGGATTGCCTACAACCACCGCACGTTCCCGTACATTTTTTACAACAACGGTCCCTGCGCCAACCAGTGCGTGCTTCCCAATATGAATCGCAGGTAAAATCGTACAATTGGCCCCTATCTTTGCATAATCCTCTACGGTTGCTCCCCCTGCACATTCCAGGTAATGTGGGCATTTCATCGGATGTGGATCATCTGTAAACACCACATGGGGGCCTAGAAAAACGTGATTTCCAACCTTTACATCTTCCAGGAAACACGCGGTATGGATGCGAACACTGTTTCCAATGCGGTTGCCAAACTCCAGCACCGCGTGTGTCCCCACGCTCACATCATCCCCAATAATATTCCCCTCCCGAATGGACGCTCCCTGGCCCGTTTGAAAATCTCGTCCAATCGTTGTACCCGCATAAATTGTTGTAAATGGCCGAATCACAGCCCCATCGCCAATTCTTGTCTCCAGTTCCCCGTCTGCTTTCCCTCGAGGCGGAAAACCAATAATACATGGCGGGTAGATTGTTACATTTTTACCCAAAATAACGTTTTTGAAAATCTGATTCTCCAAAGAGGTATTCCTTGATGAACCCGCATGGTTTTTTACCCTATTTTTTCCCTGGACCCGTTGTTTTTCAGAGACCGCTGCGCTGCTTCAAGAACCTGTACGACCTGTAACCCGTCTTCGCCTCCGCTACGAGGCCGATCTCCTCTCAGAATACAATCCAGAAAATGCCGACACTCCAGGCTCAGGGGCTCCTGATTCTCCAGATAAGGTGTATAAATATCTCCATACCTGTAAGAAAACTGAAATTCTCCAAACGAATCATAGGGCTTTGGCCCATCCACACCTTTGTCGTAAATCTTAATCTTTTCCAATTGTTCCACATCATCATAGACCAGCATCTTACGGCTACCCACAAATGTGGCCAAACGCGTCTTGCGCGGATCCAACCAACTGATGTGGATATAAGCGATCAAATTCCCAGGAAAATAGAGCGTGACCATAGCCACGTCCTCAATTTCTGGCAAAATATTGGCGTTTCCATTTGCAGAAACCGCCTCGGGCTGCATCCCCAACACATAGTTAAGAATAGACACATCGTGCGGTGCAAGATCCCAGATCACATTGATATCTTTCTGGAAAAGCCCCAGGTTCAACCGGCTCATGCTCACATAATAAATATCACCCAACTCGCCCGCCGTAATCATTTCTTTAATCTTGTTCACAGCCGGCGTGTACTCAAATGTATGATCCACGAGAAGAACTCGGCCCCGGTCTTCTGAAAGCTGAACCAGTTCCTGGGCCTGTTTCACGTCTGCGGTCAAGGGTTTTTCTACCATCACATGTTTGTCGTGTAGCAACGCGTCCTTCGCCATTTCATGGTGCCAACGGACAGGCGTGGCTACACATACCGCATCCACCTCTGCCCCCCGGGTCGCTTCTTTGTAATCCTCGGCAACCTGCACACGAGGATACAGGCTCTGAATATGATCCAGTCGACGTCGGTCCACGTCGCAAACCAGCGTCACCTCGGCCTCTTTTGACTGGTTGAAATTCCGAATCAGATTAGGTCCCCAATACCCTGCACCAATTACAGCAACACGCACCTTTTCCTGTTCGCCCATCACACATCCTTCCTTATTGCGCCCCGCGCCCTGAGAGAACAGTGGGGATCGTCTTGAGCATAATTTTAAAATCGAGCCACAAAGACCAGGTCTTCAAATAATAAATATCCAGTTTCACCATCTCTTCAAACGGCAGTTCTGCTCGGCCGCTGACCTGCCACAACCCTGTAATTCCTGGCTTCCCTTTAAATCGCTCCATGTGCCAGGTATTATAACTTGCCACTTCGTAGGGAATTGGCGGACGGGGTCCTACCAGGCTCATCTCGCCCCTGATCACGTTAAAAACCTGGGGCAACTCGTCCAAGCTGAACCGGCGCATAAACGCTCCAATCCAGGTCACACGATTCCGGTTCACAATCTTTCCACCCGACTGGTTACTCTGGATCAGCTCTTTGTAAGAAGCTTCTCTCTCGCGCCGAGCTTCCTCTTCAGATACAACATCCATTGTCCGAAACTTATAAAAAGGAAACGTCTTCCCATTCTCCCCCACGCGGCCCTGTACAAAAAAGATAGGCCCTCTGGAAGTCAGCTTGATCAACGCCGTCAGCGAAGCAAATAAAGGCGACAATAAAATCAACCCCATCAACGCGCCAGTAACATCCATCCCCCGTTTGAGAAAACGATCCCATTGCCCCAGATAATGATCGTCCAGGTCCAATACCGGAACTCCGTCCAGCGCACCAACCTGCACCTGGCTACTCATCACTTCAAACAGATCTGGCAAAATGCGAAACTTGAGATGCTCGCTGTGGCACCGCCCCACAATATCTCGTACGGCCTTGTGGGAGGAATTGGGTAGCGCAACAATCACCTCGTCAGTTCCAACCATCACTGCGAATTCCCGAAGACGTTCAGTCCCTCCCAGTACAGGAAGCCCCTGAATGTATTTCCCATGTAATTGAGAATTATCGTCTACAAATCCCGCAGGATCGTACGCAAGCCAGTAATGCGTTCGCAACCGATCTACAATCCGCTGCCCCGGAGGACCGGCACCCACAATGAGCACCTTCCGGATCCCATAACCACGCTTCAAGAAATGGCGGTGCGCCGCATCCACCACAGCGCGGTTCCCTGTTAGCAACATCGTAGAAAAGACAGCGCCCAGAATGACAACCACCCTGGAATATTCAAACCCCAGGTACGTTACTTCCTGGTATCCCCGGTGCAAAAACAAAATAACAACAACCCCCACAGCCGCAAAAGCCACAGACTTCATGACAATACAAAAATCATCCAGCAACTCCAGAGACCGGGTGATCCGATAAGCACCACAATAAAGCAATGCCAGCAACGCAGCGGCATTCCAGAGAACCAGCAAATATTCATAGGGCCGCCGCGGCACTTCCGAAACCGGTCTGGCCAGGATACGGGGAAGCGCCGGATCGTACCCGAATACACGAAATTCCGCAACCCGCACCGGGTCCAGCGCAACAAACCTGGCCTGGAGCCGTTGTGCTTTCTGCTGGCCCAATGCCACCACAAGTCGCCCGGTGTGAGGTTCATATTTCGCTTTGCTCAGAGGCTGAGAATCTCCGGTCACCGGATCTATCAAATCCAGTTCAACCTCGCCAGAAATCTCTCCGGATACCGCCCACTCCACTCGATCAACCACACAGACTGTGCCCAGGTCAATTTCTACATCCCATTGCCCCTCTGCCGGGAGTTCCACCCCCTGGCTCTCAATCCCATCGGTTAAAACACCGCTGGAAAACGGTGCCCACTCTTCGGCTTTCCTGTCGCCAGAAACTGTTCTGGCCTCTCTGTACTGCCCACTCTTCCGAATACCCCACACCGGCCGGTTGTCACCCGTCAGATCCACGACCTGAACGCGCGCCTCCTCAAACAGGGCCGTCCGGCACCGCAACCAGAAAGCCGCCATCCCCGACAGGTTGATCATGCAAATATCGAGGATGAGTAGTAGCATCAAGAGACTAATATGGAGACTTCGATAGGACATCTGATTATCTATTTTTTTGACACTTTTCACTTGAGATTGCGTAGAAGGGATAGTTTGTAGAAGCCAAAGC
>JAQCGA010000076.1 GCA_027619145.1 bacterium
GGCGGTTGACCAGGTCCTGGCCCATGACACCATTGGGGTTGGAGTTGCCGCCGTGGCCGTTGAGCACGACGAGTTTGCGGAAACCACTTTTCACCAGGCCTTCGAGGATTTCGGTGACGGTGGCGATAAAGGTGGGACTTTTAAGTGAAAGGACACCGGGAAACGGATAGTGGTGGTAGGAGTTTCCAAAGTAGAGAATGGGGGTAACAACGACCGGGACGCCCTGGTCCACTGCCATTTTTGCGGCGCGATGGGCCACTGTTTCGCAGAGCAGAGAATCTGTGAAGACGGGCAGGTGCGGTCCGTGTTGTTCGATGGCTGCAGTAGGCAGAACCGCGACGGATTTGGGGGCAATGGTTCGGATGTCTTCGCGGGTCATTTCGGAAAACAGGTAAGACACGTTGACTTCTCCTTGTGTGATCGGGTGAAATATAAAAGGCTGGCCCTCATCCTGTTGGGTAGAGCCCGACATCTTTCTCGCGCTTGTGGGAGAAAGACCGAAGTGCAATGGCCAGACTTGAAATTTGTTTGCAGATGTGTTCGGGCTTATATATATAACCTATCGTTCGTGTTGTCGAGGAAAATCACGAAGGGGCACGAAAGCCCACCCCGAAAACCGCTCCGCACGAAGGGGCACGAAACCCTGCTCTTCCACAGGTGGTAGAGAAAGAGTTCGGGGGCGTTCTGAGGTACGATCGGTATTCATTCATTAGAGAGCGAGGGTATGTGATGCGGTTGAAAGATAGGGTGGCAATTGTGACGGGTGGTGGGCAGGGGATTGGGCGGGCTACGGCGAAGTTGTTTGCGCAAGAAGGCGCGAAAGTGGTGATTGCGGCCCGGACGGAGGCGAAGCTGGAGCGGGTGAAGAAGGAAATTGAGGACAAGGGCGGCGAGGTGCTGGCAGTGCCTACGGATGTAAGCCTGGAGGAAGATGTGAAGCGACTGATGGAGGCTACGCAGGAGCGATTTGGGAGGCTGGATGTTCTGGTGAACAATGCGGGGATTGGGCGGCGGGCAACGGTGGACGAGGTGGATATGGCGGATTACGATGTGCAGATGAACACAAATCTGCGCGGTCTGTACTTGTGTTGCCGGGCTGGGGTTCCTCTGATGAAGGCTGTTGGGAAGGGATCGATTATTAACGTGGCATCTGTGCATGGGATTCATGGAGAGGCACTGGCGTCGATTTATGCAGCAACGAAAGGTGGAATTCTGGCGTGTACGCGATCTCTGGCTGCGGAACTGGCACCGTTTCAGATCCGGGTAAATACGGTTAGTCCGGGGGCGATCTGGCTGGAAATGTATGAAGAGGCACGGCTGCAGCAGGTAAAGGAAGAGGACCGGAAGGAGTTTGTGCGGCTGTTCGGAGAAGCGATGAAGGACAACCATAAGTATTTTCAGCCGCTGGAGATGGTGGGCATGCCAGAAGATATTGGCTGGTACGCGGTGTTTCTGGCGTCTGATGAATCTCGATTTCTGACAGGACAAAATTTGGTGATAGACGGCGGATTGACGACGTATATGAGCCGGTATGCGGTAGAAGGAACGCGAGAGAAAGTGAAGGTGTCAGAGGAGAAAATCAAGGCATGGGTGGAAGGACGGGGGTAGGTGGAGCACGAAGGGGCACGAAACCCCACCCCCGGTACCCCTTTCACACGAAGGACACGAAACCCCACACTTCTCCCTGGTTGAGAGGTCAGAAAAGGATAGGCGTTTGAGGGGTAATGTGTATTAAAAGGAGATGATGTATGGGATCTGGAAGAAGATCAGGTGTTGAGATGGTGATTGTGAATGGGAATGTGATTACAGTGGATGAGGGGTATCCCCAGGCCGAGGCGGTGGCGATTGCGGGGGGGCGGTTTGTGGCGGTGGGGTCCACGGAAGAGATCCGGGCGTTAGCAGAGGCGGAGACAGAGGTGGTTGATGTGGGTGGGAAGACGGTGATTCCTGGGTTGATTGATGCGCACCTGCATGTGTTGAGCAGTGGGATTAGGCACGTAATGGCGGTAGATTGTGATTTGCGTTCGATTGGTGAGATCCGGGATGCCTTGCGGGAGCGAGCAAAGATAACCCCAGCGGGTGAATGGGTTCAGGGGTTTAAGTTTGACGATACGAAGACGGTGGAGAGTCGATTTCTGAATAAGGCAGATCTGGATGCGGTGAGTACGGAGCATCCGGTGTTTGTGTCGCACCGGGCAGGGCACGTGTACTATGTAAATAGCCGGGCGTTTGAGCGAGCGGGGGTAGACAGGAATACGCCGGATCCTCCAGGCGGGAAATACGAACGGGATCCGAAGACAGGGGAGTTGACGGGGGTGGTGATGGAGCGGGCTGCGGGGATTTTCCGGGCAGATATGCCGGTGGTGCAGCCGGAGGATCGGCGAGAAGGGTTGCGGCTCATCTGTAGCATGTTCAATGCGGCGGGTTTGACGAGTGTACACGATGCGATTGTATCGACAGAAGATCTGGAGACGTACCAGGAAGGAATGGTAGATGGGGATTTGACGTTGCGGGTGAATACGCTGGTGTGGTATACGCATTTTGAGGCATTGCGAAATGCGGGAATACGCCGTGGCTTTGGGAACGAAATGTTGAGAATTAGTGGGATTAAGATGATTGCGGACGGTGCGATTGCCGGGCGGACGGCGTGGATGTCAGAGCCGTATGAGGGAAGTACAGATGATTATGGAATTCAGGTGATGTCGCCCGAGGAGCTGGAGCCGCTGGTGGAAGAAGTTCACCGAACAGGATTCCAAGTGTGTGTGCATGCCAATGGAGATGCGGCAATTGAGATGGTGTTGACGGCGTATGAAAAGGCAATGGCGGCGTACCCAAGGCCAGACTCGAGGCATCGAGTAGAGCACTGCACGCTTGTGACGCCATCGATTCTGAAACGAATGAAGAAGCTGGACTGTATTGCAACGCCGTTCTGTACGTACGTGTACTATCATGGTGAAAAAATGAAATATTATGGAGAAGAACGGTTGCAGCGAATGTTTGCACAGCGGTCATTCATTGATGCAGGAATTGTTTCGACCGGGGCGACGGATTATGTGCCGGGACCCTTCGAACCTTTGATGGGAATTCAGAGTTGTGTGACGCGGAGGGATAGTACAGGAAAAGCATGGGGGGAGAATCAGAAGATTTCGGTAGAAGAGGCGTTGAAGTTGTACACGTTGAACGGGGCATATGCGAGTTTTGAGGAGGATATCAAGGGATCCATTACACCGGGGAAACTGGCGGATCTGGTGGTTCTGGGGGAGGATCTGACGGCGGTGGATCCGGAGGGGATCAAGGACATTTCGGTGGAGATGACGATGGTGGGAGGGCGGGTGGTGTACGAGGGGGTGTAGGCGGGATCACGGAGGGGTACGGAACCCGGCTCCCAGCCCTTCTGCACGGAGGGCCACAGAGCCCTGCCCGTCCCAGACACCGGTTGAGAGGTAGATACAGAGGGAGGGATGTGGGAGAAGTTTTTTGGAAAAGCATAATAAGGAGGTTGGAATGAAGAATGGATCGATGGGGGCGGCGGCGGTGTTGGGGATTTCGGTGGCGATTGGGTTGTGTGTTGCGGGATATTTTGTGGCGGATGCGCTGTATAAGGTTCGGGCGGCGGACCGGTATGTATCGGTGAAAGGGTTTGCGGAGCGGGAAGTGGATGCGGATCTGGCGATCTGGCCGGTTTCGTTTAACGAGACGGCGAACGGTTTACCGGGGTTGTATCAGAAGGTGGAGGCCAACCGGAACGTGATCCACAAGTTTCTGCTGGATTCGGGGTTTGAAGAAGAGGAAATTTCGGATTCTGCGCCTACCATTACGGATTTTGAGGCGAACCAGTACGGACCACAGGTAAAGCGGGAGTATCGGTATATGGCGCAGGCCGCGGTGACGTTGCGCAGTGAGAAAGTGGCTCAGGTGAAGAAGGCGATGGAAATGTCCGGGGAACTGGTGAGTAAGGGGATTGTGCTGGGGATGGAGACGTACGGGCGCAATTCGGAGTTTTTGTTTACAGGGCTGAAGGCGGTTAAGCCAGAGATGATTGCAGAAGCGACCCGGAATGCGCGCAAGGCTGCGGAGCAGTTTGCAGAGGATTCAGGTAGCAAGGTGGGTCCAATCCGCACGGCGCGGCAGGGGTTGTTTACAATTCAGGACCGGGACCGGAATTCGCCGGATCGGAAAGAGGTGCGGGTGGTGACAACGGTGGAGTATTTTCTGGTGGGGGACTGATACCACGAACAGCACGAAACCCCACCTCCATTTTCCCAACCGCACGAAGGGCCACGAAGCTCGCCGGTTGGGTGGATAGGAAGGGGAACAAAGGCGTAAAAAACCACGGGGAATCTGCTCGTGGTTTTTTTTTATGGTATATAGCCTGAAAAATTCAAGAAGCAACCACAGATGGACACAGATACACACAGATCAAAGACTTTTGAACTCTAAGCGATTTGCATACGGCTGGCGATGAGCAACGTGCCAACCATCTGTGTTTATCCGCATTTATCTGTGGTTCCAGCGTTTTTTATGAATTATTCAGGATAGCGAGTTATTGAATTCGGTCGGCGATGCATTCGGCGAGCATGAGGACGGTGCCGTGGATGTTGGCGCGGACGCAGTCTGGCATAATAGAAGCATCTACGATGCGCAGGTTTTGGAGGCCGTGGATGGTGCCAGTCTGGTTGACGACGGCGAAAGGATCGGAAGGTGGACCCATTTTACAGGTGCAGGAAACGTGGTGGCCGGTTGCGGCGTTGCGGGTGATCCAGGCGTCCAGGGCATTGTTTTTGAGGTCGGAAGTGCTGGGTTCGAGAGGGTGGGCGACGATGGGTTCGAATGCGGGGTGTTCGGCGAGGGTGCGGCAAAGGTGGATGGCTTCGCGGATGCGGCGGCGATCTTCAGGATGATAGAAGAAGTTGAAGTCCAGTGAGGGGGGAATGTCGGGATCTGGAGAGGTGAGGGTGAGTTTTCCAGATCCGAGGGTAAGGTTGACGGTGGGGCGCATGAGCAGGGTGTGGTTTTCTGGTTGGGCGGCGACGTAGATGATCATGTCTTTGGGAAGGTCAGAAGATTCGGCGGTGTAGCGCAGGCCCACCTGATGGGCGTGGGTGTTCTGATCGACGTGGACATCCGGGCGGAGTTGCCAGCGCATGGGAACGGCGGGATGGTCGCGCAGATTTTCACCCACACCGGGCAGATCCTGGATAACGGGTATGTTCAGGCCTTGAAGGTTTTTGGCGGGACCGATGCCGGATCGGAGCAGGAGATGGGGCGAGCCGATGGCACCGGCGCAGAGGATGATGTTTGGGGCTTCAAGGATTTCGAGGTTGCTGTTGTGTTCGATTTCAACACCTGTTGCACGGGTGCCGTTGAACAGGATGCGGCGGACGTTGCAATTGGCGCGGATTCTGAGGTTGGGACGGTGTCTTGCTGGGTTGAGGTAGGCGAGGGCGGTGCTGATGCGGATGCGGTTTTGGTTGTTGAGTGGGAACGGTCCGGCACCGGTGGCTTCGGGATGGTTCATATCCGGACAGTCTGGAAAGCCAGTGGCACGGCAGGCAGCGTAAAAGGCTTGCTGGTCCGGGCGCCAGTTTTCAGGTGCAAATCGGCGGACGGGGATGGGGCCGTTTGTGCCGTGCCAATTGTTAGAAAAATCCAGGTCGGTTTCGAGTTTTTTAAAGTAGGGGAGAACGGCGTCGAAGGACCACTGGTTGTTGCCAAGGGCGACCCAGCGTTCAAAGTCTTCGGGCAGGCCGCGCAGGAAGATCTGGGCGTTTACGGCACTGGAGCCGCCGGTAACACGGCCGCGAGGGAGAGATACCTTTGGAGCCTCATCGGTCAAGTGGGCGGTGTAGTTCCAGTCATGGCTGTGGGCCAGGATGCCGGAAGGGGGACCGTAACCGTATTTGAGGTCCTCCGGGAGCGATTCGAGTGTGGGATAGTCTGGGCCGGCTTCGAGGAGGAGGACGGAGCAGTCCGGGTTTTGGGTGAGGCGGGCGGCCAGAACGGAGCCAGCAGAGCCTGCACCGATGAGGATGAGGTCGGGCATGGGGGATCTCAAGATTCAAAAGCATCTCGCGCAAAGACGCAAAGACGCAAAGACGCAAAGACGCAAAGACGCAAAGACGCAAAGGGGAAACCTTCGATCACTGTTATGAGGAAATATTTACGCTGGAGCCGCTGAGGAGGAGAGGCGTTTTCCAGGTGGTGGCTTCATCTTTGACGGAGGCGTCGCGGTAGGTGGAGATGAAAGACCAGCGATCTGTACCGGCGGTGTTGGGGTAGGAAGCGTGGAGGGTCTGGTCGTGGAAGAAGACGGCGTCGCCCTGGTTGACGGAAAGGGTGACGTCTTCCTGGTCGGCGAATTCTTCCAGGTTGATGCGCCAGGTGAAGCCGTGCTCGGCTTTGATTTGTTTGACTTTGTATTTTTTGTGGTGGCTACCGGGGATCATTTTGAGGCAGCCGTTTTCCGGTGTGGCGTTGTCCAGGGCGATCCAGATGGAGATTTTGTTGGTGCCTTTCCAGTAGTACCAGTCCTGGTGCCAGGGGGTGCCGAAGGTGGTGGTTTTATTTTTGTACACGGCTTTGACGCTGAGGAATTCGACGTGGGGGCCAATGATCTGGTTGAGGATGGAGACGACGCGGGGGTCTTTCATGCATTCGAGGAGGTAGGGTTCCAGGGCGTCGGCCATCCAGACGCGGACGCCGGAGGGGAGGTTGTTGAGGCTGCCTTCTTGTTCGAGGAGGTGGATGACGCGGGTTTTCCAGTTCAGCATTTGTTCGGGGGTGTAGAGGTTTTTGACGATGAGGTAGCCGTCGCGGTTGAAGGTTTCGGAGGCGTTTTCGATGGTTGGATGAGGAGATGTGTTGGGTGACATGAGGTTGGCTCCGGGTAAACAGTGGTTGATTGTGGGATCTTTCCGGGAGAGTCTTTTTACGTGGGTTCTGGGGTTCCTACTTTTCTTGCGTGCCCAAGAAAAGTAGGCAAAAGAAGGGCACCGCTCAAGTGCCGTGGGGCTGGGCACAGCGCGAAATGTCTTCCGGTACACACAGGAGCTTCTGCCCTGCTGGCGGAAGAGGTGTTTTGGGATGACGGTGCGGGACGGGGTGGCGCGCTGTGCTTGATGTGTTTAATGATGCGGGTTTTGTAGGGGCGAACCTTGTGTTCGCCCGCTGTAATAAAGTAAAAATATTGGCATCAATCATGCGAAAAGCGTTCAGAAGAGGTCAGAGGTGTTTTTGGTAAAGGGTCAGATCAAAGGTTTCGGTTTCAATTTTAATGTGGCGCTTGAGGGTAGTGACGGGGTGGAAGCCGGCGCGTTCGAGCAGGGATTTTTTTTGGGTTTCGGAATCGGCGATATAGGCGGAGAGGAGGTCCAGGGGGCAGTTGGACAGGACGGCGTCGAGCAGGTCGGCAGAATGGGTGGTGTAGTCTGGATGGACGACGAGGTCCAGGGTTCCGTGGTGGGTTTCGTGGCGGCGCTGGGATGGGAGGATGGTTGCCAGGCCGAGGGGGGTTTCTTCGCCGTCCAGGACAAGGGATTGGAAGCCGGGGTTGTTGCTCTGGAGACGGAGGGTGTAGAATTCGCCTTCGAAGTAGGAGCCCAGGTAGCCTGAGAGGGCGTAGTGTTTGACAATGCAGTTGTGTTGGGCATTGAAGAGAGAGCAGAGGTCGGCCTGGTCGTGTGGTTGCATGGGGCGGATGGTGGTTTGCTGGCCGGGGCGGAAGAGGGCGCTGTCTTCACCGGCAGGGTCCAGAGTGAGTTTGAAGGCGTGGCGTTGGGCCATAGCACCGACAAATTGGAAGCCAAATTTCTGGTACATCTGGCGGACCCAGTCTTTGCCGGAGGCCAGGTAGGCGGCGCGGGTGTTGTGTTTGCGGAAGGTTTCAACGGCTTCGCGAACGATGGTGGTTGCAATGCCCTGGCCGCGGTAGTCCGGGTCTGTAAAGACCTGGGAGAGGATGCCCTGTTTGCGTGGGGAGATGGTGCAGGAGGTGGTGCCCACACAGAGGTCGCCGTCGAAGGCGGCTACGAATTCGTAGGTTTCGTTTCCCCAGGGGGCTTCCAGGCGGGAGCGGGTTGCCCAGACGTAATCTCCGTAGGAGAAGCGGAGGACCTGTTGTGTGTCGGCAGCGGGAGATTGATGGGTGACGTGGCGGAGTTTCCAGGACAAAAGGGGAGTTCCTTTACGGTTGGGACCGGCCCAGGAGGGTCAGGAGTCGGTCGGGATAATCTGTAAAGATGCCGTCTACACCCAGGTCTAGGAGGCGTTGCATGTCTTCGGTTTCGTCGATGGTCCAGACGTGGACTTCCAGGTTGCGTTTGTGGGCGGCTTTGATGAAGGCGGGTGTGACCACGTGTAAGATGGAGGCGTGTTCGGGTACCTGGAGGGCATGGGCCGATGGAGAGTAGATGGAGCCGAGAAAGATGCGGGTGAGGCCGTAAAAGAACAGGGTTTCGTTGAAGGCGGTTGCGGTGGCTGCTTCGGGACAGGCGCGGCGAAAAGCGCGGATGGTTTTGTCTTTGCTGGAGACGATGAGGGTACGGTCTGCCCGGTTGTGTTGGCGGATGAATTTACACACGGCGTCTATTAAGGCGGGGTTGTCAGATTTGAGTTCGATGTTGATGCGGGCGTTCGGAAAAGCAATAAAGAGTTCTTCCAGGGTGGGAATCTGGAGGCCCTGTCCACGGTGTGGGAAGGTGCGGCCGTCGTCGTTGGTCCATCGGTATCCAGCATCGAGAGCTTTGAGTTCGGCCAGGGTATGGTTTTCGATGGGGCCGGTTCCGTCTGTGGTACGGTCCAGGACATGGTCGTGGATGAGGACGGGGGTTCCGTCTGCACTGAGATGGGTGTCGGTTTCGAGTACGTCCACGCCCAGTTTCGTGGCATGTTCAAAGGCGTAGAGGGTGTTTTCAGGCCAGAGGCCGGCACCTCCCCGGTGGGCCATCACGAGTACTTTGTTCCGGTTGCGGAAGAATGGATGGTCCGGCGCGGGTTCGGCCAGGACGGAGAAAAGGGCAAGGGTCATAGCGGTCAGTGCAAGGAGTGAGACGGCCAGTGTTTTGAGTTTTTTTCGCATAGGATGATGCTCAGGAGATTCTGTCTACCATTTCAATGAGGGCGGTCATGTAGCCAATGGCGTAGGCCCGGCCCCGGTGGCACCAGGGGGTGTCGTCTACCATGTGAGGAACGTGGTCTGTGATCATGAATCCGGTGAAGCCGACTTCTTTGAGGGTTTTGACAACTGCGAAGGTGTCCACGTTGCCTTCGTTGATGAAGCATTCGTTAAATCGGGGTACCTGGCCCTGTACGTCGCGGAAGTGGACGTAGGTGATTTTCCCCTGGCTGCCAAAGTGACGAACGGCGTCCAGTACGCCTTCGGGACCCATTTCGGACCAGCAGCCCATGCAGAAGTCCAGGCCGTGGTTGGGGCTGTCGAAGGTGTCCATGGCCCGCTTGAAGCCTTCGAAGTTGCGGAAGATGCGTGCAACGCCGCCGAGGGATTCTACTGGGGGGTCGTCCGGATGAAGGGCCAGGGTGACGCCGGCTTCTTCGGCTACGGGGAGGATGCGTTCCAGGTAGTATTTGTAGTTGGCCCACATGTCCTTTTCGGTGTACACGCGATCGTGGGTGAGGGGGGCGTTTTTGTGTTCTTCCATGTCAAAGCGGGTGGCTTTTGCGCCGCCGCGCAGGACGGCCATTTCGGGGGTTCGCCAGACTTTGTTGGGCATCCAGTGGTAGCCTAAGATGGGGATGCCGGCTTTGCCCATGTTGCGGATGGTGGTACACATGTGTTTAATCTGGTCGTCCCGGCCGGGCAGGCCGAGCATGGCGTGGTCGTAAAATGTGACGGGGACGTTTTCCAGGGCCATGAGCCGGAGGTCTGCTTCGTCTGCGCGTTTTTTCAGGGCGAGGAGGTCTTCGTATTCCCACTGTTTGTCGCCGGGCAGTTTGGGCGTGTTCATGAGGAAGTCGTCTGCGCCGAGTTGTTTGATGAAGGTGAGTTTTTCGTCGGTGAGTTCGTTGAATTGGCCCAAGCCGATGCGCATACGTAGGGACATGGTTTTTCTCCAGAGAGAGGGCTTATTGAAGCTGGTGCGTTGCGGGGGGTGGAGAGAAAGGATATATTGTTGGTAGAATTGCCATTTGGATGGGCCAACATTCAAAGGCGCCCCACCCGTGTGTCGGCGACCCCGTGTCGCCGATTTACTTTTGTCTCCTCGACAAAAGTAATCAAAAACGCGCTCGCTCAAACGCCGCGAGGGGCTTTCAATTTGGCTTTGTGGAAGGACGTGGTTATGGCGCTTCAGTACATCAGCGGCGTACACGAGGGCTATTGGAGCCCTATCCGATCTGTGGAGAGGTTCTTCGAAACTGCAGGATCGAAGGGTGCAAGGCCGGAAAAGCCAAAGGAATTCATACACAAGTATTGTGTAAATAATGTCGATTGTCAATTGAAAACCGCTGGTTTCCCAACGGGGAAAAATATAAAATAGGAGTGAGGCTTATGGAATTGGCAATGGTGGGTTTGGGGAAGATGGGTGCGAATTTAAGCAGGCGGTTGTTGGCGGGTGGACACCGGGTGGTGGTGTACGATTTGAGTGAGGATGCGATTCGGGCGGTGGAGGCTGAAGGAGCGGAGGGGGCGCGTTCGCTGGAGGAGGTGGCGGAGAAGTTGGTGGTGCCGCGTGCGGTGTGGGTGATGGTTCCGGCGGGGGAGGCGACGGAGCAGACGATAAACAAGCTGGTGGGGCATCTTTCGGCTGGGGATACGGTGATGGATGGGGGAAACAGTAACTATAAGGATACGGTGCGGCGGGCAAAGGAGCTTCGGGAGAAGGGGATACATTTTGTGGATGTGGGTACCAGCGGAGGGGTGTGGGGACTGAAGGAGGGGTACAGTATGATGATTGGAGGGGAGAAGGAGGCGGTGGAGCGGTTGCGGCCGGTGTTTGAGACGCTGGCGCCTGCACCGGATAAAGGATGGGGGCATGTGGGGCCGAGTGGGGCCGGGCATTTTGTGAAGATGGTGCACAATGGAA
>JAQCGA010000077.1 GCA_027619145.1 bacterium
ACTTCGTGGCGCTGGGTGAAGCTGGATGAAGAGATCACCGTACCGGCTGTTTCATCCGTAAAAATAGTGGAGGTTGTGTCGTATCGTACCTGGCTGGTGGCTGGTTCGTTGGTTTCCCAGACGATAACCGCTTCCTTATTGCTACGCCGGGTAAGAATCGGTGGCCGCACAATAATGGGTGCGGTTGCATCTTCCACGGATCGGGTTGCAAAGTCAAATGTGGGAGAGAAACCAATGTTCCCCGACGCATCAATGGAACGGACCTTGAAATAGAACGTGGTGTCGGACAGAATATTGGTCAACGCGATTTTGTGCTGTGTGACCGCTTCCTGTACAACCGCTGAATCAATGGTGCTGGCACGCGAGGTTCGCGGCCCGAGTGCGTCCACATCTGTTTTTGCGTTACCAAAGAAAACCGCACTGTTGCTGGCTTCATTGGTATTCCAGCCAACCACCCCGCCGTTGAAATTGCGTCCAATCAACGATGGCCGGCCCAGGATGCGCGGGGGTTCGGTGTCTGCGGAAGACCGGGTAGTAAAGCTGAGCGCATTGGGGGTTTCAAACGCGTTTCCAACCACATCGGTTACACGGACCTTGAAGAAGATCTGGGTTCCGGTGGTCAATCCCGTGAGCGGGATCTGGTGGTTCAACTTCGTCAATGCCTGGGATTGGGTACTGGTGAGTGCATCTGCTGCTGTCCCGTAAAGGACATCCACATTGGCGGCTTCGTCCGTATCCAGTACAATTTCCGCACTGTTAACGGTGATTCCAACCGGTGCAGGGCCTCTTACAATACGCGGCGGCAATGCATCAACCTTGCTCCGGGTAATGAAAAAATTGGGTTTGGACGGGAAGGCCTCAGATGAGCGATTCTGGCTATCTGTATTGATGACCTGGTAATAGTAGCGTGTATCCAGCGCCAGGTTTTCAATGAGTACTCTGTGGACCGTAACGAGTTCATCTTTACCGGCCTGCTGATTCAGGTTTGCAGGGTTGGTGCCGTAAATAACCAGATTGCTACTGGGCTTGTTTGTGGCCCACCGGATCAGTGCCCGGGTACCGGTTATTGTAACCGGTACGGGAGGTTCGGTAACCAGGGGCGCGTCCGTGACAACCGAACGAAGAGTAAGGGTGGTATTGGGTGTAACTGTTATGGGATTACCGGTGGCCGGGGTGAACACAATTTTGGTAATGGTAATATTACCACCCCGGAATTTACTCCCGGTAAGAAAAGCGAAGCGGCCCAGGCGGACGTTGCTGCCTTTTATACCGGTCGGTGTAGATGCACGGCCGATAACGGTCCGGCCGTCGATTTCGATGGTGGGGGCCGTTACTCCTCCGGTGGGTTTGATATTGACTACTGTGCTGGTTGTGATGGTCTCATTGCCGGGGAGGAACGAGATACTGGGCAGACTGATGCTGAGCCCGTTAAAGCTGGAAGAAAGCGTGATGAGGAGGGTGCCCAGCAATTGCGGTTGAGTCTCTGTAAGGTCTTTGGCGCTCAGAACCCCGAGATTGACGGTGATCACATCGCCTGACAACTTGGTTGAGCCAGGCAAGTTTACGTTAAAGATCGCGGACTCTTTAGACGCCACAGACTGGATGGCTGCCGGGTTGTCTACCTTAAACTTGGCCTCGAATCCCGAGGCACTGGAAGCGCCGGTACCGTAAATTTCTACGGCTACCCGGGAGGGGTTTGTTGCGGTGCCCGCGGTTGTGGTAACTTCCAGGTTGGAGGTGGAATACACTCCGTCTCCCTGTCCGCCGGGCGTGGCAATTTGAATATCGACGCCACCCTGCGCGCTGGCGGATGCGGTGGCGGTGGGAAAGACACTACCGCTACCGGCCGGGGTAACCGTAAAGGGTGCCCGGGCGAAGAACTGGGTATTCTTGACGTCGATGGCGGGAGTATCTACCACGGCGTGTACTTCATAAGAGATGAGGCTTTTCAGCCCGCTCCCGAAAAGTTGGGACACGACCCGATCGCCCGGGTTGTACCGTCCGGACAACTGGTTTGAATTGCCCTCTGCTGGATCCAGATCGACTTCCAACGACCGGGGCAAGGAGGCAACATTGATTACGGTTAGCTTTGTATTGGGCGTGAGCGTGACCGCAGCTTTGGTGAGATAACTCATCTCCACGCTGGATAACGTGAGGTTGAGCGTGGTGAAGGTCTCGGCCAGCGTGATCCGAACGACGCCAACCAATTTCAGATCTGAACCTGTCTCCGTAGCTGCTGTAAGACCGCCCTCTTCAAAGGTAAGTTGCGACCCTTTAAGCTTGACGAATGTAGGTGGGAAGCTGAACCCCAGTTTTCGCTCGCCGTCTACGCTTGCAATGGCATTGGGGTTGTCAAGGTCGAAGATCGCGTTGATCCCAATAGAACCATCGAATCCCGTTGCAAAAAGCTCGATTGTGACGGTTTGTCCGGGATCGGCTTCCACGCTGATGTTGCTGGAGAGGACGCCGTTTCCGGTTGCCTGGATATCGGCGCTGGCCTGTTGCGCGTGGGCCGCAGGCGTTAGGCCGAATGAAAACAGGAAAAGAGCGGCAAAAAAGAACCCTATATTTCTGCACCTGAATAAATGTAAACGAGTAGGGGAATTCATCCGTTATCCTCCATCTTCGATGAGAGTGGTTACAACGTTGATCCAACAGCTCTATGACGAGTGTCGAAAATTCTTATGGGAATATGAAACTGGACGGCAAAGGAATATACCTCACCGTCTCGTTGTTACCGTATACCGTTCAGGCTTGATGCTTGTTCATTGCCTCAAGTAGTAGGTTCTAAAAAATATAAAAATAAACTTAAAAATAACACACACGTATGTAATACCCCCCACAGTATACAGCGGTGTGGGCAGTTTGTATGTGGCGTCAGTCACAAAATTAGTAGGTTATCCTGATGCGACCACCTCCTTTTGAGAAACAGTTTCAGAAAGTCGTTTGCGAACCGCGCTTTTGATTTGCCGGGTGTTCCAGCCCTGGAGGGTTTCTCGTTCCATGATTTCAATTTTTCCACGGTCTTCCGGAATCCATCTGGGCACTTCTTCGGCAGAAAAAATACCGGTAACAGGCAAGCCCATGGCCACGGCGAGGTGAAACAGGTCTGTGTTGCAGGCGATCAACTGGTGGCAGGCTTCCAGAAGGGCTACAATTTTGGGCAGATCGTCTGTTTGAAACAGAAGCGCTTTCTGGCCCAGGGCTTCTTTGAGCCGGTTGGCTGCCTTGCGTTCGGTATAATTAAAAAAGATCAGCAGACGCATATCGGGCAGGGACGCGGCTTCTTCTGCAATGGTCTGGATCTGCTTGAAAGGAGGCCCTTTATCTGTACTGCTGATGTCCAGTGCGGCAAAAGTCTCGGTGGGTTTGCGTGCTACCAGATAGCGCTCCCGGAGTCGTTTTGCTGCTTCTCGGGATACGGACCAGGAAACCTGTTCTTCTACCTGGGGGATACTCAGGGTGCGCAAAATGAGCGCGAGGCGTTCCAGTTCGTAGCAGGTTTTGGCGTGGGGAACAATACGCACATTGAAGAAAGGGAAATCGTCTCGATGAAATCCCACGCGCAGGCTGGCACCGCTTTTGTAACACAAAGATGCGGAACAAAAATTGTCTTCACTGCTAAAACAAAATGCAATGTCGAACTTTCGGTCTCGAAGTTGGCGCACAACGTCTCGCAGTTTACTGCTCAAAGGAAAAAGAAACTCCTCGTAAGAGATGACCTCGTCTACGAAAGGAATTTCCCGGGCAATATACGCTTTAGACGATGGAACCAAAAGGCTAATTTTGGCGCTGGGGTAACGGTTTCGGATGGCCCAGAACTGAGAGGCACCCAAAAACAGGCCTCCCGACCGTCCGTCCGGGACAACCAGCAGGTTCTGAGGCGATTTTAAGGCTTCTGCAACTGAAAACGCCAATCCGACATCTTCTGTTTCCGGACCTTTGGAAAGGCGGAACGCAATGGGATTGACCAGCCGCTGTCGGAACCAGCCTCGGACCAGAGACATCACAACGGCGTTACTCCTTCCAGAGCCTGGATTCGATCCGTACTCCTTTGGACATTTTCTTATACGACTTCTTATCATACCGAAGTTGCCGGTCTTGAACGCCCATGTTGAATAGAATATTGTATATGCTCAACGACACCTTGGAGGTAGGTTGTTCCAGCAAAAAGGGTCTCATATTTTCGCAGGCGTCCACCACACGCTCGTCATTTTCAATGTGGCCCAGGTAATCCACGTCTACGCTGAGGTATTCTTTGACGAGGAAGCTGAAGCGCTCTGCATCGTCTAGTTGACTTTTTTTCCGAACCTTATTCATTATAAGCTTGGGGCGGAACAGCTTGATCAAGGTTTGGGCTTCTTCGCCGTATTCTGGCGCGTGTTCTCCGATCATGTTGACCAGATCTCGGATTTTCAGCGCCCGGTGCCCATTGTTTCCAAAATTGAGAATGAGTTCTTTTAAAATGGTATTCTGGCCAAAGGTAAGCAAGAGGCGGCGGTACACTGCGTTTTTCAGAAAGGCGTACGCGTCGATTTTGGCCTGTGGTTCGGGGTTGCATACCACGATGCCTTCGTTGGAAATAATAAAAAAATCCAGGGTATTATACGCTGTTCCAGCGCCCAGGTCTACCAAAATAAAATCTGCATCCAGACGGCTGATGTGGCGTTTGATCTTTTCTTTGCGCTGGTAGGGAAGGTTGGCCAGGCCAATGAGTTCGCTACCGCCACAAATGATGCTCAAGTTGGCGCTGCGGGTGGGCAAAAGCACGTCATTGAGCGAAGCGACCCTGCCGCTGAGAAAGTCATTCAGATTGCGTCTGGGAACGGGCATCCCAAGCGAGAGGTGGAGGTCTGCCCCGCCGAGGTCTCCGTCTATGAGAATGACCTTGTACCCCAGGATGGCCAGGCCTACACCCAGGTTGGAGGTAATGACCGTTTTTCCGGTCCCTCCTTTGCCGCCGGCCACGGCCCAGATCTTCTTGTCCAGGTCCAGGCTGTCCAGGAGAATTTCTGGTGAATCTTTTGCGCGTTTTCCAAACATCTGGTTATTACCTCGATGAGGTATTTTTCAATCTGTGTCATGCAAGAGGGTGCGCAGTAAGCAATGTTACTTTATTTTCAAGGGGTTGTCAACAGGAATTTCTTGGGAAGAAAGCCTGTTTGGGAAGGGCGACGGCAGAAAATTTCCACTTGCTAATTTCCTTTATGTGCCTTATACTTATAGTTCTGGGACTATCAAAACACTGTAGATAAATGTCCACTCAGAAGGATATCTCCCCCACAGTTTTTCCTCCTGAGGAGAGAATGTATGAACGGAACCAACGGCAGGAGAGGCAATCTGTACGACCAGGTACTGGAACATGCCCGGCGAGAGATTGATGAAGCATCCTCGAAGATTGAAGAATTGCGCCGTACCCTGCGTTTGCTGGAAGCACGCGTGGAGGCGGCCAAATCTGTGTACGAGGCAGTGGCTGCACGCCTGAACCTGGAAGATGAACTGGAAGAAGAATCCGAATTCCAGTCCGTTCCCTACCCTGAACCGCCTCCTCCGGTCCAGGCACTCGAACCTCCGGAACAGGCACCCGAACCTCCGGAACAAGAAGAAGAAGAAGTGCCGGCCAAAGTTTCCAGCAACGGAAGCCAGAATGGGTTCAGTATGGACCTGATTCGGCGCCACCTGGAAAAACAGGCGTCAGAAACCGAAGAAGAGGAAAAAACACCCGAACCGGTTTCTACTCAGGATGACGACGGTAAGTCTGCATTTCCCGAGCTTTCGGATGCAGAGATGCGGTTGATCAAAGAGCACATGCGTAGCCGAGCACAAGCAGGGAATAAAGAATAAAATCGGGCCCTCCCGACTTGAACCGGGATGTATGGTCTGGCATTTCAAGGAACAGGGAATGGCGTTTTCTTAGCGGATTCCCTGTTTTTTGTATTTGTAGGAATCGTTAGCAACTTCAGGGGTCAGGGGTCAGGATTCAAAGGGCGGGACTTGCAATTGTCGGTACAACATTATAATGAGGCAATATGGGACTTTGTGCAGAGAAACCGGTAGAGGAAATGGATGCGCGGGAGCGGAGCCTGTATATTGACCGGCTGACGCCCGAAGGTGGGCTCTATACAGATGTACAGCGCGTTATACATCCCAACTCCAATAGTTCGTGGCGGGTTTCCCCTGAGCCGTTCTGGATGCCGGACAAAATTGTGCAGCATTTTGAAGCATTAGGGCATCATCTATATTCTTTTTATAAAGCGTGTAACCTGTTGTATTCTCAGAGTGTTCGTGGGATTCGTCCGGCATGGATTGCCGAGTATCTGGATCGGGGAAAGCCAGAGGATGTTATTGCCTACAACCGGATGAATCGGTTCAAGCAGCATCTGCCTCTGGTCATTCGGCCAGATCTGATTCCAGCAAAAGAGGGGACATTTGCCACAGAGCTGGACTCGATTCCCGGCGGGATTGGGTTTACTGCCAGTATGGGAGAGCGGTACGGACGGCTGGGCTACGAGATTGTGGGCGGGTCAGACGGCATGGTAACGGGATTTATGCGGATGGTCCGTTCGCTGGCAGAAACAGACGAGCCGGTGCTGGTCGTGGTGGTCTCGGAAGAATCTGCAGGGTATCGGCCCGAAATGGTTTGGCTGGGTGAAGCGCTTAATAAGGTGGGCCTGGAGACCTACGTGGTTGGACCGGAGGAGGTGGAGTTCAGTGAGGTGGGGCTGTTTGTAGAGGGTAAAACCGGACGGCGCCAGGTGGATGTGGTGTACCGGTTTTTTGAGCTGTTTGATTTGAAAAACATTCCCAAGATGGATCTGATCCTGTACGCAATTCGAAAAGGTCTGGTGAAGGCCACTCCCCCTCTGAAAAGTTATCTGGAAGAAAAGATGTGGATGGGATTTTTTCACCATCCGTTGCTGAAAGACTTCTGGCACCGCGAGTTAGGGAAAGAGTCCGTACAGTTTCTTTCGGAGACGTTCCCCAAAACGTGGATTCTGGACCCGCATCCGTTGCCGCCACACGGTATCATTCCAGGGCTGGAAGTGGAGGGTCAGGTATTTTCAGACTGGCGGGGGCTGGGTCACCTGGGTCAGAAGCAACGTCAGTTTGTGATTAAGCCGTCCGGTTTTTCGGATCAGGCCTGGGGCAGCCGGGGTGTTTCGGTGGGCCACGATATGTCTGAGGAGGACTGGCAGGGTGTGATCGAAGGCGCGCTGAAAGATTTTGAAACCACGCCGCATATTCTGCAGGAGTTCCACAACAGTGCCCGGTTTGCTGTTGAATATTACGACTTTGAAACAGAAAAAATAGAGCGGTTCCGGGGACGTGCGCGGATTCAGCCTTATTATTTTGTGGTAGATGGCGAGCCGGTGCTTTCGGGTGTGCAGGCGACGATTTGTCCGCCAGATAAGAAATTGTTGCACGGGATGGTGGATGCGGTTGTGATTCCGGGCGCTATCCGCCGCGAGAGTCCAACGTCGGATGGGAAAACGGAAGGGGCTTGAAAACGGCTCCAAACTGATTACCTTTAAAATATATTGAGAAGACAAGTGGAGAACGGTATCCAGGTTCGGACGTGGATGGAGCGGGTGATTCCACTTCCAAAAGAAATGGAAGTTCGAGGTTCGCGGACAGTTTCACTCTCCGATGTAGGCCTGATCGTGCAGCCGGGAGATAGCCCACTTTTAGAGACGGTTCGCAAGCAGATGGCACCGTTTGTGGAGGAGGAGCACGCCGCGTTTACGGTGCGTTTCGTGCTGGCTGAAGAGGCCGCCGGTCATATGGATTTGGCGCAGATCTCGCGGCTTTCCACACTCCCGCACGCCAAACAGGCCTATGCGATTGCTCCGGTGCGCCGGGACAACGATTTTGCCGGATTGTGCGTGGTTGCGCAAACGGAGCAGGGCTTGTTGTACGGTGCGCGGAGTTTGCGGCAAATGGTAGGACCCACATTGCAAGACGGCTCGGTCACGTTTCCTGAACTGGAATTGACGGACTGGCCGGACGTAGGAGAGCGGGGGCAGTGGGGTGGCAGTGCAGCCCAGGATCTTGCATGGCTGGCACAGCGAAAGTTCAATGTGGTGGAATACCAGGCCACGCTTTCGTGCGGAGAAGATGGCAGGGGTTCTGCCTGCGTGGATTCGACGCTGCTTGCCGAAGCCGCGCAAGAGGGTATTCTGCTGGTGCCTTATATCACGCATCTGGAATTGTTGTTTCAAATTTTTAATTTGTTCGACAAATGCCCTGAGCTGGCTTCCACGCCGAATCCGGCCCAGCCGCTTCCTTCAGACTATACGCCTGGAATTTGTTTTTCTAATCCAGAATCGGTTTCGGTGTTAAGCGATTGGCTGGTGGATCTGGTGAAGTTGTCGGGTGTGACCGAGGTGATGGTCTGGCTGTCTGAAGACGCGGCACCGTGTTTTTGTACGCGTTGCAAAGGGCAGGAGCCGTTCACGCAGGAAGTGGCCGCCATTTCCCGGGCATTTGAGCAGGCCAAAGCTGAAAATCCATCGGCCTGTCTACGCATTTTGTTGACGCAGGGTAGTTATGTAGTGAATGATCGGGTGCTGGCGGCGGCACCTCCGGATGTGAAGATTACGTATTATCACGGTGGGTTGACGTACGATTCCACGCACCGGCCAATGATTTACCCCGCGCTGGAGGCGTTTGCTCGTTCGGGACGCTGGCTGGGGGTGTACCCGCAGGTGACAACGGCATGGCGGGCTGTTACGCCGTTTACCGGGCCGCAGTTTGTGCGGGCGCGGATGACGGAGTTCGCGAGTAAGGGTCTTTCCAACGTGATTACGTATGCTGTTCCAGCCAACCGTTTTCACGCGTTTAACGTGACGGCTTCGGCGGAGTGGCTGTGGAATAGCAAGGGGCGCACGGACGAAGATTTTTCCCGGGCGTGGGCCGTGTCGAAGGAAATGCCCGATCCCGGGCTGTTCGCCCGCTGGGTGAATACAATTGGGCCGGTGGCCTGGAACCTAGCCGGCAGTCGGGTGGCGCTACGGCTGATTTTCAGCATTGAGGAGCAGGTGCTGGACGGTGCGCACCCCTTCCGGTTCGGTGAGAGTATTCTGGCGGAAATCCATTCTGAATCCCACCTGCAGGAAGAGATTCACGCGGCGAACCGGGCGCTGTCTCTGGCCCTGGAACTGGGAGATGCGGCCGCTGTTGCCGAGTCTCGCATTCACCGGGCCTTCCTGGAACTGGCCGGAGCGATCAAAGTGCTTTCTGAAGCGCCGGCAGATCCGGAGGGATTGACGGCCGGGCAGCTTGCACGTTTCCAGACGGCGTTTGAAACGGTGGATCTGGCGGCGCGCACGCTGGAGGTGGAACATTTTCGCTGGGCAGAAGTAGTGGCTCCGGGCGAATTGCCCTGGCGGCTGCTGGATACAATTGCGGTAGGATACCGGGTTGCCGCCAGTGCGGCAGCGGTGATGGCTCGGCTGGGCTTGCCGGACCCCGCGCCCGAGTTTCGCCCAGTACCTGTAGGAAGCTGGTCGTCGGAAGATTTTGAAGCGGGACCGTCGTGCCGGTTGTCATTCGATTTGTCCGGTGCCTGGTATGGTCCCGGTCCCTACGTGGTTACGTTTCAGTACAGAGACGGTGCGTACGGCGCAACGGTGGTTGCACTCACACTGGTACGCCTTTCACCGGATGGACAGAGGACCGAACTGGAGCGTATAGAGGTGGGCAACGGGGTGAACCGGTTTGAGAAGTGGCGGGAGATCCGGATTCGTTTTCCAAAAATTGAGCGGGGCGATACGCCTTACATGGAAGCGGAGTTAAAATTGCCCGACCATGCGGACCCGGGCAGACGAATCAGCAGCGGGGATGTGGTGGTGCGCCGAGGGCTGCACGTGGGTCCCTGCGCGTAAGGTATTGTGGATATTTTGATCGTGGGTGTGAATTAAAAAGTCCTGTAAAAAAACAGGTCAGATATTTTAGATGGAGAGATTTGATGCAGGCGATAGATGAGAAGGCAGTGACGATCGAAGAAAAGCTGGCGCGGTTGAATGCAAACCTGGAAGAAATGGGGAGTGTGGTGGTGGCTTTTTCGGGTGGGGTGGACAGTACATTTCTGGCCGCTGCAGCGTACCGGGTGCTGGGCGAGCGTGCCCTGGCAGTAACAGCGGTTTCGGACTCTTATCCAGAAGGTGAGCTGGACAACGCGCGTGTGCTGGCAGAGCAGATTGGTATTTCGCTGGAGGTGGTTTATACCAGGGAGATGGAGAATCCAGACTATGTGAAGAACGATCCGGACCGGTGTTTTCACTGCAAGACGGCGCTGGCCGATAAGCTGGATGAGGTGGTCCGGCAGTACGGAGAGCGGTACAAATACCTGCTGTACGGGGCTATTGCGGATGATGTGGGCGACTATCGTCCGGGGATGCTGGCCGCACAACAGCGCGGCATTCGGGCGCCTCTGGTAGATGCGGGTATGGGCAAGGCCGAGGTACGTGCCTTGTCGCGTGCGTGGGAGATTCCCACGTGGGACCAGCCTGCGACGGCTTGTCTGTCTTCGCGGATTCCGTACGGGACGCCGGTAACGGTGAAGGCGCTTTCGATGGTGGACCGGTCCGAGAAATTTCTCAAAAAGTTGGGGTTCCGGCAGGTTCGGGTGCGGCACCACGAGGAGATTGCCCGGGTTGAGGTTGCGCCGGAAGAGATGGCTCGTTTTTTTGAGGATGGCAGGCATGTGCGGGTGGCGCAAGAGTTGAAGGAGATTGGGTACAAGTATGTGACGCTGGATTTGCAGGGGTACCGCAGTGGGAGTTTGAATGAGGTGTTGGGGGGGGAGTTGTTGAGGATTCAGGTGGAGTAAGGGTTTTGTTGCCTGGATGCCTCCGGCGGTCCCCTTTCTTTGTTCGCACAAAGAAAGAGGAGAAAGAAAAGCGC
>JAQCGA010000078.1 GCA_027619145.1 bacterium
CCAGGACTCGGGTTTCACCGGGTTCGATGATCCAGGCATCGTTGTTGCGGCCAGTGATGTTCCAGGAGGATGTGCGGCCGGTTTTGCGTTTTTGGATTCTTGTGAGGTTTCTGAGCATGGGGCATTCTCCTGAGAGATCAGGAAGCAGGTTCCAGGTGTTGTTGGGTTTCGGATTCGGAGGCGATTTGGGTCCAGTCCCAGAGCTGGGGGACGTATTCGACGTTGGCCCAGAGGCGGGCCTGGTCCGCGTAGTGTGGGCTGCCGGGGTGGCCAGAGGCACCCAGGGGAACAATCCAGCGGGAGTTGTTCCAGTTGGATGGATCGTGGATATAGCGGTTCACGGAGAGGCCGGTGGCGATAAAGGGGTCGCTGATGCGGTAGCTGCCAGCCAGGGGCACGTCGCCGTCGCCGTGGACAGGCAGGTCCGGCGGGTCCAGGAGGGATGCGGCTTCGGGGAAGGTGGCGGAGAGTGGGTGCTGCGGGCGGGTGCGGTGAACGCGGCCCCACGTCCAGGTGGTCATGTCTTCGCCGAGGGTTTTGTGCAGTTCGGTGATGGCCTGGCTGAGGGCGTCGGAAAGAATACCGGGCCAGGTCTGGCCGGGCGGGAGGATGGACGCATCGTTACGCGCCAGTGCAAGGTCGGCTTCCTGGACGATGAGGCGGACGTGGTGGTCTGTGCCGGGAAACGCATGGAGGGCTTCTTCTGCGAGGTTGCCAAGCATGTGTTCGACAAGCCGACGGGCAAGGACCAGGCGGGTTTGCGCGTAGAGGGTGGGCTGGACGAGGTCGCGGTCCATCCGATAATCCCAGGTTTTGAGGAGATTGAGGGCCTGTTGGGAAGCCTCGTTGGGCGAAGGGATGGACAGGAGGGCGTTGACGAAATTGGGTGCGGGAATCGAGGTGCGGTCTGCGTGGATGTGGGTCATGTGTTCTACGGTGGCGCTACCGGGAGCAAGGTCCAGAATGTGTTGCTGAATGCGGCGGGTGCGGTAGTCTGGAGAGAAGTAGAGGCCCACGTAATAGGGGTAGTTATGACCGGCTACGCGCTGGTTGCAGGTGATGGCATACCCAACGTTGGGATTGATGGCGCTGGGGAGTTCATTGTGTGGGATGTAGCCCTGCCACTCGTGTTCGCCCGTCCACCCGGGTACGGCGCGCCAGCCGTTGGATTCGGTGCGGATGGGAATTTTGCCTTCGTGGAGGTAGCCGAAATTGCCCTGGGTATCTACCACGGCGTAGTTGTTGACACGGTCCGTCCAGTTGCGGAAGGCGTGGTGGAGTTCTGCAACTGAGGTTGCACGTATGGCATCCCGGGCGGCGTCCAGCCAGAGGGTACCCGTAAGCAGGCCGGGGTCACTGATGGCAATGCCGGTTCCAGAGGCGGGGTTGCCGACGATGATTGGGCCGTGGTGGGTTATGGTGACTTCCATCTTTATGGGGTCGCCGCCGCGTATCTGGAGGGTTTCGTTCAGGACATCAGCGGATTTCCACTGGCCCTGGAATTCGTACTCGCGGCCGTTTTTTCCTTCGCGGAAGCGTTCGAGGAAGAGGTCCTGGGTGTCTGCGTTTCCATAGGTCATCCCCCAGCCAACGTGTTCGTTGTGGCAGAAGTGCAGGGCACCGGGCATGCCGGGAACAGAGGAACCGGTGACGGTGAAGTCCGGGCAGGAGAGGTGAACCTGATAGTACACGCTGGGTGTGTCCAGGGCGCGGTGCGAGTCTCCGCCCATCAGAGGTAGGCCGGATTGGGTGGATTTTCCGGAGATGGACCAGGCGTTGGAACCGGGGTCGGTTTCACGCAACCAGGCGGCTTCGTCCTTCGCACGGGCGAGTTCGTTCAGGCCGTCCAGCGGCGGGCCGTGGTAGGGTTCTCCGGGAGGGACGGTGAGCAGAGAACCTTCGGGATATCCTTTGAGGAGAGCAGCGGTTTTTTCGGGGTCGGCGAGAAGGGCCAGGCGGGTGCGGAAGAGTTTGGGTTCGTAGGTGCCCAGGAGGGTGTTGCGCATTTTGTAGGCGGCAATGCAGTGCCAGTTTTCCCAGGGTTCGGGTTGTTCGTCCAGGAGGGTGTATTCGATGGGTAAAGATTGTGTGGTTTGGAGGAAGGCGTTGACGCCGGCGGTGTAGGCATCGACCATGGATTTTGCTTCGTGAGAAGCGGCTTCATAGTCGAGTTTTGCGGTGCGGCCCATGCCAGTGGCGCGGAGGAGGCGGTCCTGGGGTATTGCGCCCGGTCCGGCGAATTCGGCCCAGCGGCCCAGGGCGCGGTGGCGGTCGTAGTCCATGTGCCAGAGGCGGTCCTGGGCGGTGGCGAAGCCCTGCGCGAAGAAGAGGTCGTGTTCGTTCTGGGCTTTGATGTGGGGGATGCCCCAGGCGTCGCGGTAGATGGTGACGGGCGCGTTCAGGCCGGACAGTTGTAGCGTGGATGTGAGGTCCGGGAGGGCGGCTTCGAGGGCGGATTGGGTGAGCTTGGCTGGCATGGTGTTTTTTCCGGATATGGGTGGTTGGCTGGATCACGAGGGGCACGAACCTTGCGGCCCGTCCCTTCCCACACGAAAGGCACGAAACCCGTCTCATCCCGACCGCCGGTTGGGTGTATCCTGAAGCGGTATGAGTCTTGCACATAAATTCTGATGCCGGTGCAGATTTTCACATGCGGCCCCTCGCCCGCTTGCGGGAGAGGGGTGCCCGGCGAAGCCGGGTGGGGTGAGGGTTCAGGATCGTAGCAATTTTTTTGAGTTCCTGACCAGGGGTTTCAGGTATCAGGAAATGTGAAAGTTTTTTAGTGGATTTCGAGGAGTTCGATTTGAAAGATGAGGGTGGCGTTGGGGGGGATGATTCCATTTCCGACGCCAGCTTCTCCGTAGGCGAGGTCGGGGGGGATGGAGAGTTGGCGGGTGCCGCCGACTTTCATGGTGGCTACGCCTTCGTCCCAGCCGGGGATGACGCCGCCGGTTCCCAGGGTGAAGGAGAAGGTTTTTTTCTTAAGTACGGAGCTGTCGAACATTTTTCCATCTGTGAGCCAGCCGGTATAGTGTACGACGACGGTTTGGCCTTTTTGGGGCGAGGGGCCGCTGCCCTGTTTGAGGTCGTGATATTTGAGGCCGCTGGGTGTGGTGGTGTAGGCGGCGTCTTCGATTTCGGCGGGTTTTTCCGGAGGAGCGGAAGAAGAGTTGCATGCGGATAGGGTGAAGAGGGCGAGGAAGAGGATGTAGAGGGGTTTCATTGGGTGTTCCTTTCTACTGGGAAGATTCTGCGGAAAAGTCTGTGAGCGCTTTGTTCTGGACAGTATACGAAATTCGGATGGGATTGCAACAGACTTCGCAGTCTTCTATGTAGGTTTGTTCGGGATGGGTGAGGTCCAGTAGCATGGAGATGTTTTGCCAGCAATGGGGGCAGGTGAAGGTGTGTTCGATTTCCATTGCAGGTCACTGTACAGGGCGCAGGCTGTTGCGGGCGGTATCGATGGGGATGTCTGTTCGGGTTCGATCCAGGAAGCGGCTGACGTGGGTGTACCCGGCGGCTTCGAGGAGGTCGATGGCGGTTTCAAAGTTATCTGCAACGCGTTCGGGAACGTGGGCGTCTGCACCGATGACAACGGGAATATTGCGGTTGCTCATCTGTTCCAGGATGGCGAATCCAGGGTTCATTTCGGGAACGACTTTGTTGAGGCCGGAGGTGTTGAGTTCCATGGCGGTTCCGGCTGTTGCAATGCGGTCCAGGGTTTGACCAATGTTCGGGGTGCCAGTTTTCGGGATCGACATTTTTGACGAGGTCCGGGTGGGAGAGGGTGTCGAAGAGGCCGGTTTCGGCGGCGCAGGCGAGGTGGTCAAAATAGGTGCGCTGGAAGTCCAGGATGTCTCCGGTGAAAAAGCGTTCTTTGTATTCGCGGGCGTGGGGGTGAATGGAGCCGAGGACGTGGTGGAGTTCGGCACGGGCGTGGAGGGTTTCAAGCCAGGATTCCATGCCGGGCACATAGTCGCTTTCCAGGCCCAGGCGGATGTCCAGGCGGTCCGCCCAGGTCTGCCTGGCACGTTCGACGAGGGCGACGTAGGTTTCGAATTGTTCCACGGCCATGCGGGAGCCGGGGTTCCAGGCGTTGTTTTCGGTGGGATTGTGGCAGGTGACAATGATGCCTTTTAGGCCGCGTTGCTGGGCGACTTTGGCGTAGTCTTCAGGATCTCCAGAGGCGTGTTTGCAAAGAGGCGTGTGCATATGGGATTCGTATAAGATGGGTTCGGGATGCATGGGTTCTCCAGTGAAGGGTTGGGGCACGGTGCGCCGTGCATTTACGATGCCAGGCCCGGGCGGCCTACGGCGGTGAAGATGAGTTCGGTTTCTATAAAGATTTCGTCGCCCCATCCAGCTTTGACCGGTGCGGTGTGGTCGTTGCGGTCCATGCGCACGTCCACGCCGTTGGCACCGGCTTGCCGGGCCAGGGTATGAAGCAGTTGAGGTACGATTTGTTGCGCGTGGGTCACGGCTTCTTCGAGTCCGGCGAAGTTCAGGACGCCGTCGGGCAGGTGCAGGCGGTAGGGTTTTTTATCCTGTACGGGACGGATGAGGGCTTTCAGGCTCTGGACGACACCTCCGGCAACGGCACCGATGGCGTTTGCGATGTCTGCGTGTTCGGGTACGACCAGTTCGGTGTTGAGATACCGGGCGGTTTGCGGCAGGTACGCCTGGACGGGCGCACCGACGGCGACAAGGGGGTGGCGCAGGCTGAGACGACACTCCAGATCGGAATCGGGTTCGGCATCTGTAGCGCGGGAAAGAAAGGGTGTGGTGTGTGCGATGTGTTCCAGAGTACAGCCTTCGTCGATGAGGACTTTGTGTACGAGTTCGGAGGTGAGTTTGCGGGAGACGCCGACGATGACGCGTTCGCAAAATTCTTCGGGTGAAAGGCCCAGGGGGTCGGCCAGGAGGCGTGCGCCCAGACGTGCGGCTTCAGCGTTCCAGCGGGTGAAGCGGCCCAGCGCGTGCAGGGCGTCTGTAGGGGTAAAGCCAGCGCGGAGGACCAGGCGGTGCGCTTCCAGGTCCCGGAGTTGGCGCAGGTCTAGCAGGCCGTAGGGCATGGTTTCGGCAAGGTCTGGGAGAGATTGTGGGCCGGGCTCGAGGTGGGCGAGCAGGTTCTGGTCTGCCGAAGAGCGAGAGGTGCTGGTTCGGCCCTGGTGGAGGAGGAACTGTCCGGCCAGGTCGGGTGGATCTGCGAGGTGACGTTGCAAGGTGCGCAGGATTTCGGGATGTTCGTGTGCGAGGAGGGAGAGGGGGATCACGCGGCGTGGGCCAATGGCGAGTTCTCCATTTTCGATGCGGACGTGGCTGTCTCCTCCCAGACCGACGGTGTGTACATCTGCGGTTTCGATCATGGTGCGCCAGCCGCCTACGTGAGCACCTTCGGGGTTGAGGCGCGGGCGGCCGTTGCGCAGGACGGCGATGTCCGAGGTGGTGCCCCCTACGTCTACGACCCAGACGTCTTTTTTGCCAGCCAGGTGCCAGGCACCTACTACGCTGGCGGCGGGTCCAGAGAGGATGGTTTCTACGGGGCGTTGCGCGGCCCAATCTGCACTGACGAGGGAGCCGTCGCCTTTGACGATCATAAGGGGCGCGGCGATGTTGCGGGCTTCCAGGATGCGACGGACGGTGAGGATGAGTTCGTGTAGAAGGGGGATGAGGCGGGCGTTGAGGGCGGTTGTGGTAGCGCGGCGGATGGCGTCCAGGCGGGTGGTGAGTTCGTGGCCACAGGTGACAGGTGTGGAGGTTCCGGAGGATGAGGATTTTGTCCATTGTTCGATGAGGGCTTTTGCGCGGAGTTCGTGGGCGGGGTTCCGCACGCTGAAGTAAGCGGAGACGGCGAAGGCTTCTACTTTGTTCTGGCGGTCCCGGACGGCTTTTTCAAGGGCGGATTCATCCAGGGGAGAAAGTTCGTCTCCATCGCCATTGTGGCCGCCGGGGATGTAGACGATGTCCGGGGTAACCAGTTCGCGTTCGAAGCCGTAGTGGCGGATGAGTTCTGGATTGTAGCCGATGAGGAGAAGACAGACCGGAGCGCCCTGACCTTCGACAATGGCGTTGGTGGCCAGGGTGGTGGAGAGGCCGACGAGGGCGATGTGATCCGAGGAGATTTGTTCGCTGGAATCGAGTACGGTGCTGACGGCCTGTTCGATGCCGATGGAGAGGTCGTGGCGCGTGGTGAGGGCTTTGTTGCCGGCCTGCACGGTTCCGGTTTCGCGGTTTAGCAGGACGGCGTCTGTGTAGGTGCCGCCGGTGTCGATTCCCAGAGCGAGGTTCATTCGGTTTTTCCCTATCCCGTTCACGTTTTTTGAGTTGGTTGCGCTGCTTGAAGTCAAATTTGGAAAACCCGGTTTTTCAGAACCGGCCAGTGGTTGTCGAGCCAGTGGAGGGGTTTTTCGATGTCGCGGGAGAAGAAGCGGAAGCGGTCTTCGGGGGTGACTTTGGCCATGCCTTCGAGGTGGATGGAGAGCCATCGGCCGGTGAAGGCAGATGGGATGGCGGTTATTTCATCGGGTGAGAGAGATGCGGCCTTGTGGTAAGCGTTCAGGAAGATGGCGCAGCGGTCCAGGTCGAAGTCTGCGGCGTCGGTGAGGGACCAGATGCTGGCCGGATCGACGGTTCGGGGGACGGTGGCGAAGAAGTAGAGGCCATCGGCCACGTCGCGGACGCGGGCGCCGGGTAAAGCCCAGTCCAGGTCGAAGATGCCGGCGACTTTTCCGGCGGAGGTGAAGAGCAGGTTGGCGGGGGTGTAGTCGCCGTGGATGACCCAGCCGGAGAGGCGGTTGAAAATATTGCCCGCATAGGTGTTTTGCATGGATTCGGTGCGGGCGATGCAGCGGTCTACGGTAGCGCGTTCATCATCTGTGGAGGCGAGTTTTCGGGTTTCGCGCATATTTTTGATCTGGAGCTGTGGGTCGTCCATGCGGTTGCTGACATCGTTGAAAAATCCGAGGGTGGTGTACTGGGCGATGGGTTCGGGTTTGGATGACGGAGGTTTGTAGGTGGCGGCGGCCAGGTGGTAGGCGGCCAGCGCGGTTGCGGCTTCGGCGATTTCGGATGTACTGTGGGGGTTGAAGGCGCGGCCGGGAACGAAGGGGTAGAGTTCGAAAATGCGGTTGGACAGGCGCAACCAGCGGTTGCCGGAAGTTGTGCGAATGGCGGCAGCGGTGGGTACGTTGTGGGCCACGAGGTGTTCTCGCAGGCCGTGGTCGAAGAGGAGGCGAGGCTCAGAAGATGTGCGCACGCCGCGCAGGCGCAGGAAGAACGTGCCGGTTTCTGAGGTGACTTTCCAGGTTTTTCCGGCGGTGCCTCCGGCTTCGGTAAGGTGTTGAATTGTACCGATGTTATATTTGGCCAGGGCGGTGCTGGGGTGAAGGGGTTCGGTGGACACAGGCGATCCTTATTTCACGGGCCGGAGTTCGTAGGCATAGATGGAAGCGCAGTCCAGAGAGAGGCGGGCGATCACAGGCTTTCCCTGGGTGGGATGGATGATGTCGTTGTTTTTCCAGCGGGCAGACTCGCCGATGTGGTTTCCGGAGAGGGGAATGGCGTCTTCGAGGGTGTAGCTCTCCAGGGGATCGGAGTTACCGGAAAGGAGCTGGACGCGCAGGCTACCGCCGGGTTCGGTTTCAAAGTTGAGGGCCAGCCGACAGGGTTGCGAGATGGGACCCAGATTGATGTCGATGGATCCTTCGGGGTCTGCACGGAAACCAAAGAGCCGCCATTTGGGCCAGCGGGCCATGCCGATGCGGGCCAGGCCTTCGTGGATGAGTTGTTGCTTGCGGGATTCGAGGAGTTTCCAATCTGCATCCAGGTACCAGGCGTGGGTGCGGTTTGCGCCGGTGAGGTAGAGGCGATGTTCGTCTCCTGCTTCTACGACGTTGGATGCGGAATAAAATCCGCCGCGGGCCCAGGGGCGCGTGTTGTGGGTGAGGAAGTCCGGTCTTCCGGGCATGTGGACCCAGCAGTCGCCTTCGTTGGCCTGGTAGACGAGGCTGATGTCTGTGGCACCGAAGACACCCGCACCGTGACCTGCGGTGCGTGGCAGGCTGTGGCGAAACTGCCAGAGGAAACCTACTGTGGCCTGGCCTGCGGGTTGCATGCCCATGCCGTAATAATCTCCACTGGCAAAACCACGTGTCAGGGCGCAGACGTCGTCGAAATCATCCGGAATTAATGCGGCACAGGGTTCGGTCCAGACACCATTTTTGCGCGCGGCGGTCCAGATGGAGCGACGCCGGAAGCCTGCAAGCCGGGGGCCATATTTCAGAGCAACCTGGGCTTGTTGTCGGCCGGGGTGGTACACGCTGGTGATGACGTCGGTACTGAGCCAGGTGGGGGTGGGACTGTCCAGTTCCCAGTGGAGCCCATCTGCAGAGTAGGCGGTGTAATAGCCTGGATCTGTGGCGTCTGTGTGGCCGCCCTGGTAGCGTGCGGCGCTGCAGCCGGTGGCACGATAGCGGTGGGTGTCTGGGGCATTGGGATCGATAAAGACAGAGGGGGCGTGGAAGCCCAGGTTGCAGAGGTTGTTTTTCGTACCGTTTTGATCTACCAGATTCAGGGCGGGTTTGCGCCAGGAGATGCCGTCGTCGGATTCGGCGTACCCGACAAAGGCGGTGTCTTTGCCGCCCCAGTCTTCGGGCCAGGCCTGGTACCACATGCGGTACTGTCCGCCGTCGTGGAGGACCGAGCCGTAGATGGAGGCACCGGCCCGGTCTGTTGGTGTGTCGTTTTGCAGGACGGGGTCCGGATGGAGATCTGGTTTGTGCTGGAAGAAGTTGAGTTTGCCGGTGGCGTTTTTGAGGTTGAGCCGGGATTCGAAGAGGAGTTCCATAGAGGGGATTCCTGGCGAAAAATGAAAAGATCAAAGGCAGAATGTCACGCAAAGGCGCAAAGACGCAAAAGGGGAACAACTGCAGAAGCAAGGTCTGCGAAAATACAAAGTACGAAGGAGATGCTTGGAGATCAAGCGATTCATGGATATCTTTTGCGAGATAAATAGAATCTTGAGGAAGTGGATTGATTACGCGGAGGTGTGGAGTGCTGTTTCGCGTGTTTGCAATGGTTCTGATCTTTTTGTCTGGTACCATGGATCTGGAAGCGGTAGAGGTGGATTCTCTGCGGGTTCTGGAGGCGGCGGCAAAGGCATCCCGGGGTGAGCGGAGTGCCTGGGTACGGCTGGGGTATGCCTATTTGGAAAATGGGGATCTGGTCCGGGCAAAAAAAGCATTCTGGAAAGGGACGCGGGGAGAGAGTAAGGCGGCGGCTTATAACGGTCTTGGGCTGGCTTATTTGCAGGATCAGAAAAGGTTTCGCCGGAAGGCGCTGGAATATTTTCGTCGGGCGCTGGCTGCGGACCCTGCATTTCATGAAGCGCGGATGAATATTGCTCGGGCGCATATGGAAATGGGCAACATGGATGCGGAGGCGGCACTACAAGAGGTGGTGCAGGCGGATTCGACCTATGCGGTGCAGGCGCTGTACTGGGCGGCTCGGTACAAGATGTGGCAGATGACGATGTTTTTGGAAGGGGAGAAGGAGGAGGGGCGTATCCAGACGGGTTCGTTTGGGCGTGAAGGTAGGGAGAAGGCCATTGGGTACTTGCAGCAGGCGCTGGAGATGGAATCGGAACACAAGCCGTCGGTGTTGTTACTGGGTGCGCTATATTACGAATCTGGATCATCTCAACAGATGGTGGATCTGTTTGAAGAGTACCTGGAGCGGCATCCAGATGACCGGGATGTGCGATTTTTTAGTGGTCTGGGATACGAGAAGCTGGGGGAAATAAACCGGGCGTATCGAGCGTACCGTACAGGTGTAGATCAGATGCCAGCGGAGGAACGCGCTTTTGTGAACTCAATGCTTATGGAGGAGAAACTGGGGTGTTGGAAGGTGCGGGATCCGCTGTTTCTGACGCGTGTGAACGAACGGCTGATGGAGCATTACCGGCGGGTGGCGTATGCCAATTTGTTGTTCGGCAATCCGTTTCGGGAGGTAGAGGGCTGGCATACGGCGAAGGGAAAGGTGTTCATTCGGTACGGTCGTCCTCTGGTTCGGTACGGTTATCCATATCAGACGGAGACGTGGGGGTACGACGGATTTCGCGTGGTATTTTCTTATACGGGAATTCAGGATACCTGGCGGCTTCAGTCTGCCTGGATGGATCGCCGGGAGATGCGTCTGTCGGAATTGATTTCCCGGGTGCCGGAGGTGTACCGGGATCCGTTTCATTTCAAGCGGTATTTTGCCCCGCACCAGGTGGCACAGTTTCGGGGGGAGAACGACAGGACGCGGGTGGAGGTTTATTACGCGCTGGCAGGCGAAGAAGTGAAGCACCGCCGAATGCAGCCTGGGATCAATGAGGTGAATTTCAGGCAGGGGTTGTTTCTGTTTACGGAGGCGTGCGAGCCGGTGTGGCGGGAGGTACGAACGGTGGATCGTATGCCGTGGATTGTGTACGATGCGGTGAGGGAGGGATACCTGTTTGCCAGTGAGCGGTTGGCGCTGGAGCCGGGTCGGTACACGCTGGCGGCAGAAGTGGGAGACCTGGAGACGGAGACGGTGGGTTCGTTCAGGGATGGGTTGCAGGTGCGGAGGTTTGGGCGGGATTCGCTGGAGGTGAGCAGTTTGTTGCTGGCGCGGCGGGTGGAGGAGCAGGAGGAACGATCGTTCGGACGAGATCGGTTTATGATTTTGCCCGAGCCGCTCAAGCAGGTGATGCAGGGTGGGCAGTTGTGGGTGTATTTTGAGGTGTACAATTTGAAGAAGGATACGTTTGGGGCTACGCATTACAGGGTGACGTACCAGGTAGAGGTTTTGACGGAGGAAATTCGGGCGGGGGCTGGGCCGGGGTGGACAACGGCGGTGAGTCAGGAATACCGGGGGACGG
>JAQCGA010000079.1 GCA_027619145.1 bacterium
CCCGCCACCCACCGGAACCGTCAGCGTCGATGTCGCTCCCGGCCTGATCAATCGACTCATACCGGTATGCAACCCTGGGTGTGCCCACACCGGATGCGAGAAAACCCAGTTCGCGCCTCGCAACCGTCTCTTGCCCTACTCGCCGACCGTATCCCGCATCCAGGCGCAAGCCCTGCCGAGGGGTATATTCAAACCGCACCTCTCCCAGTCGTTCACCTGCACGGTCTTCTTGCCACCCCCATCGACCTTCGTGGTCCACGCGGTCCGTCCGTTCAAAACCCGAAAACGTCGCTCCCACATCCCGATACGAACCGCTCAGACGCACCCGCCCCAGCGAGCGCCCGGAGACACGGAGCTCCTCAGGCCAAAAATCCACACCTGCTCGAAACGCACGCCCCCGACCAAAATCTGTTTGGCTGGAAGCACTCAGCGCAAGTTCTCCTTCCAGTTTCAACCCTTCAAACGCCAGGTACGTCCCGTCCAATACCGCAACCTGTTGCCGGGAAGGATACGGTCGCCCCACCGAAAGTTCCGAGCTTCCCGCCTGATCGGTTTCCCGCAAGAACGTGGCTCCTAATTTCAAACGCCCATCCATCACACCCATCCGCCCACCCACACCCAGCAAACGCCGCTGCGCTCCGTCTGCATGCTGAAACTCAACCAGAACTCGGCTCTCTCCTGTAACCGCCCAGGACGGCGTAAACGTGATCGTACCCCGTTCATAATCCGTCACATAATCCTGCCCCTCGCCTCGCCGCAGCAACCTGCCATTCCAGTACACCCGCTCCGAACCTGCTACAATCTGTCCAGAAGAACCACCTGATGCTACAGGCAAAACGTACGGGCCCTGATACCCTTCTACAACAGAAAGCCGGTGTGAAATCCACTGTCCGCGGGAGACCGCACCGTATAACTGGGCCTCCGTATCGCCCGTAAAAAATGCAAAATTTGCGCCCTGCAATCGCCTGTGGTACCGCCCAAATGTTGTTTCGTCAAACACCACATCCATATCGCCCAACCCGGCTGAAACCGAACGCGCGCGCACCTGGAACATCACCTGATCCAATTCCTGAAGACTCTGTGTTTGGCCGTTGGCCTGAAGCGGCAGATTCCGGTCCGAAAGCAGCGCTGTCAGTTCTACGCCCTCGGCGATCTCGCCCGAAATATGAATCTGCAAGGACTGGTTCAACTCAGCGCTTCGGTTTCCTCCAAACCCCACCTGGATACGTTTGCTCCCCCCAATCTCCAATCCAGGCTCAGAGGTAAATTCCGTCGCGCGGTCCACGCGCCTGGGCGGAGACCGGCGAATCACCTCATCCGCATCTTTTGATTCTGGCCTTGTGGTTTCCCGCCGCCGGTACACCTCGTTGAGGACCTGTGGAATTTGTCGAAACCGAATCAGCACGCGCACACCTCGGGATATCTCTTTCGAAAATACCAGCAACACCCCTTCCGGGTCCACGTGATAATCCACGGTCTGCTGTTGAAGCTGCCCACCCACCCACACCGACTCGCTCTCGGGAAGAATCGCCCGGTCGGAAACGCGGTAGGGTCCACGGCTCCCATCGGCCAGAAACGACCGCTCCAGATCAAACACCGTCACCCGTTCCTGGGCGGGTGCATCTGCTCCGGCGGTTCCTGCTTGCCACAGCAAACCGGGCACAACGATCAACCCTACCGAAAAAAAATGGGATACCCCGCGTAAAAAACGGAATATCCCTGATATACCTTGAGCGCCATACATGGGTTCACCGCCGGAGGATGAGCACCCTGAACTTCTGAATGCGGTGGTTACCGGAATCCAGCACGTAGAGGACATCCCCCGGTCCCCACACCACGTCCATTGGCCCTCGAAACTGCCCGGTATCATTTCCTGGATCCGGGCCACCCAGCGAACCGGCCACCTTGCCGGTCTTCAAATCGAACGCCAGCACGCGGTTGTGCCCGGTATCCGCAACAAAAAGTGTCTGCTGAGGCCCAATACACACGCCAGCGGGTTCCGACAGAGAGGCTTCACCCAGTGCGGTCTTAAAATTTCCAAACCGATCGAACACGGCCACCCGATCGTTCCTGCTGTCACAAACGTAAACAGCGCCCTTTTCGGACACCGCCAGCCCCAGAGGTGCCTGAATCCGACCCGAACCGTATCCGTATCCACCAAAGCTCCGGTCGGTAATACTGTACGTACTGATTTGCACCACCCGGTCCGCATCCGTATCGGTAACGTACAATTCACCGTCCGGAGACACGGCAATCCCCGCAAGAGAGCCCAGCAGGAGCGGGCCTTCTACATCTTTTCCGCCCACCGCGCCTAAAAAACGGAAATGCGGGTTGAAAATCTGGATCCGATTGTTCCGGCTGTCTGCCACGTAAATTTCCAGCCCACTGCGCCCCGTGGCCACATCTGTAGGCTGGTTGAACTGACCTGTATCCCATCCGAACGCACCCACTTCGGAAAGGTATTCTCCTTTTCCATCAAACTTCTGAATCCGGTCGTTTCCGGTATCTGCCACATACAGGTTGCCTACAGGACCCAGCGCCATACCCGACGGCCGCAGAAACTGCCCCGGGCCGTTTCCGCGCTGCCCAATCGCAGACTCGAAACGAAACCCCACCACCAACTTTTCTGGATCGGTTTCTTTTGCCTGTGCGTTCACCGCGAAAAACAATGCACAAAGTAGCGAGAATACACAAAACCGTCTGAATACGTCCCGGTTCAAATCAGACCTCCCATACAGCAGAAAATCAAAGCTTCAAATTTTCTTGAATGCTCTTCACCGCTTTCGCGATGTCCTCGTGGTGACCAAATGCGCTCAGGCGGAAATACCCCTCGCCCGCAGGGCCGAACCCAGAACCCGGCGTACCCACCACGTGCGTTTCAAAAAGCAACTTATCGAAAAACTCCCAGGAACCCATTCCACCGGGTGTTTTTAACCACAAATAGGGCGCATGGGTCCCGCCGTACACAGTGAGCCCAACACCTTCCAGCCCCTCCCGAATGCGACGCGCGTTCACCATGTAATAATCCACCATCTCCTGGCATTCTTTTTTTCCTTGCTCTGTGAACACCGCCAGCCCGCCAGCCTGCACAATATTCGAAGCACCGTTGAACATGGTATTCTGCCGCCGGCTCCATAGCGCATTCACGCGTCCAGGCTCTGTTCCTTCAACCACCAGATCCATCGGCACCACAGTCCAGCCCAACCGCACGCCCGTAAATCCGGTATCCTTCGAAAAACTATTAATCTCAATCGCACAGGTCCTTGCCCCCTCCACCTCGTAAATACTCCGAGGAAGAGCCGGATCGGAAATATACGCACAATACGCCGCATCAAAAATAATCACGGCTCTGTGTTTCTGGGCATAGTCTACAAACGCCTGTAGTTGCGCTTTGGTTGCAACGGCTCCGGTCGGATTGTTCGGGCTACAAATGTAAATCAAATCCACTTTACCCGCCGGCAAGCCCGGGAAAAAATCATTCTGCTCCGTGCAGGGCATATATACAAGCCCTTCGTACTGGCCCTTGGATGCCAGCTTCGTGCGACCGGCAATTACATTGCTGTCCACATACACCGGATACGCTGGGTCCTGTACTGCCACCACATTCTCCACACCAAAAATAGACTGAATATTCGCCGAATCCGGCTTGCCTCCATCACTCACGAAAATTTCCGAAGGATCCACCAGTGCCCCATACCCCGCATACCGCCCTGCAATGGCTTCACGCAATGCCAATTCGCCTTCACTGCCGTCTGCATATCCCGAATAGGTCTCTACATGCGCCAACCGGTCTACGGCTTCATGCAACGCCGCTACCACGCTGGTCGGCAACGGCTCCGTGGTGTTGCCAATCCCCAAACGCATGATTTTCGCACCCGGATTGTCCTTCTGAAATGCCCGGGTCCGTTTTGCAATTTCGGGAAACAGGTATCCGGCAGACAGCTTATCGTAATGGGTATTGATCGTTGCCATATTCTCCTCTTACTTTTCAGAATCAAAAGGTTCGCTCCGAAGGATTCACCCCGCCAGAGCATAAAAGACAGACCTTGCTGATGAACAGCACAATATACGCAGGCAAACCGGAGATGTCAAAAGGTGCCTGCCGCTTCTCTTCACCGAAATAGAACCGCCACTTTCATAAGGGCTGAAAGTGGCGGTAAAATATACAGAACCGGAAGCATGTTATACTTCCATAATCTCTTCTTCTTTGTTGCTCAGCAACGCATCAATCCGGGTCACAAATTCGTCGGTCTGTTTCTGAACCTGGTCTTGCGCGCGCTTCGCCTGATCTTCGGGAATTTCTCCCTCTTTCTGCCCATCCTTTAACAGCTCGTTGGCATCTCGCCGAGCATTCCGGATGGACACCTTGCATTCTTCGGCCATGTGGCGCACCACGCGAACCAGTTCGTTTCGCCGTTCTTCGGTCAGTGCTGGAATAGGCAGCCGAATCAGATTTCCATCGTTGGAAGGCATCAAACCCAGGTTTGAAGCTTGAATTGCCTTTTCAATATGAGGCATCGCGCCCTTGTCCCAGGGCTGAACCGTAAGCATCCTGGCTTCAGGTACGTTCACAGATGCCAGTTGATTAATAGGCACCTGCGACCCATAATAATCCACCCGAATCCCATCCAGCAGCGAAGCATTTGCCCTGCCGGTACGAACCGTTGTGATTTCATGCTGAAAAGCCTCTACGGCTTTTTGCATAAACTTCTTAGATTCGGCAAGAATCTCGTCATCCATTGCAGGCCCCCCTTAGAAGGCATCTAAGCCTGAAATGCCGGAGCACGATATCAATCTGAACTGAAGAACAAGAGCCAGTGGTCCGGTTCCGATTAACTCTCTTCACCCAGAACAAAACGAACAAAGCGCCGGATGGTCAGGTTCTCTCCACACTTGGCAACCAGGTCCGCCATCAAATCCTTTACTGTGATGTCAGGGTTTTTCACATACGGTTGTTCCAGCAGGCAAACTTCCTGGTAGTACTTCTCCAGGCGCCCTTCTACGATGCGGTCCACCACTTTTTCAGGCTTCCCTTCGGCCAGCGCCTGCTCGCGAAAAATGGCGCGCTCCCGGTCCAGTTTCGCCGAGTCCAGTTCCTCTCTGGACACCGCAACAGGTGCACTGGCCGCAATATGCATGGCCAGATCCCGAACAAAAGCCTGAAACTCGTCTGTCCGGGCAACAAAATCCGTCTCGCTGTTCACTTCCAGCAAAACACCGAGTTTGCTACCCGTGTGGATATAAGAAACGATTAACCCTTCTTTTGCTACGCGCCCCATCCGATCTTCAGCCTTGGCAATACCCCGCGTACGCAGGACCTCAATGGCTTTTTCCATATCGCCGTTCGTCTCGGTGAGGGCTTTCTTGCAGTCCATCATGCCTACATTTGTTTTTACGCGTAATTCCTGTACCTGTTTAGCCGTAATTGCCATAATCTAATCTCCCCACCGGCGAAATTCGCCGTTTCTTTCCCGATCTTCCGGATGTTCTTTATTCGTTGATCTCTGTAATTTCCGTCGCGGCACGCGCCTGGCTACCCTCGTCAATCGCCTCTTCCAAATCCTCGCCCTTGGCCTGTTTCCCTTCCAGAACCGCATTGGCAATCAGACTCGTAATCAAGGTGACAGAGCGAATCGCATCATCGTTTCCTGGAATCGGGTAATCGATCTCATCCGGGTCGCAGTTGGTATCTACAATCGCAACAATGGGGATTTCCAAACGCATGGCTTCGCCAATGGCAATCCGTTCTTTTTTGGTATCCACCACAACCATCAAGCCAGGCAAACGACCCATATCGCGGATACCGCTCAACGATCTACTGAGCTTATCGCGCTCGCGCTCCAACCGGAGACCTTCTTTTTTTGTCAATTTTTCGTACGTACCATCTTTGCTCATCTTATCCAGCGTTTCCAGGCGGCGAATGCTCTGGCGGATGGTCTGATAATTGGTCAACATCCCGCCCAGCCAGCGCTCGGTCACGTGAAACATCCCACAGCGCTCGGCTTCTCGCACAATCACGTCTTTGGCCTGCTTCTTGGTACCCACAAACAAGATGGGCTGCCCATTCTCAACGGCCTCGCGCACAACCTGGTACGCCTGCTCGATTTGTTTCAGCGTCTTTTGGAGATCAATAATATAGATCCCATTGCGTTCGGTAAAAATATATTTCTTCATCTTTGGGTTCCAACGCCGGGTCTGATGCCCGAAGTGAACCCCAGATTCGAGAAGCGCCTTCATTGAAACAACAGCCATGAAACCTCCTGCCCAATCGGGTTGATCCTCTGTACCCGTCTCTTCGCCACTCCGTCATTCTGAATGACACCCGAGCAGCAATCAGGATACATGTGGAATATCGATTCCTGTTGCGTCGAATCGAATTAACGCTTGGAGAACTGAAAGCGACGACGAGCACCGGGCTGACCGGGCTTCTTTCGCTCCACTTCACGGGCGTCGCGAGTAAGCAAACCAGCAGCACGCAAAGGTTTGCGCAGTTCCTCATTAATGTTCAGCAGACCGCGTGCAATACCCAGCCGAATAGCGCCTGCCTGTCCGCTCAGTCCGCCCCCTTTGGTGCTTGCAACAATATCATAACTACCCGTCGATTCCGTAACATGCAGTGGACGCTCCACAATCATAACCAGCGTCTCGCGCTTCAAATAATCCAAAACCGTCTTTCCGTTCACCAGAATATTTCCAGATCCGGAAAAAATCTTCACGTTGGCCGTGGCATTTTTTCGCCGTCCGGTTGCAGAAGTAAGTGGTTGAGCCAAGGATTCACCTCCTCTCGTTTATTTAAAAATCCAATGTACTTCGAGATTCCGTGCAATTACGCAAGCTCAATATTCTCCGGAGCCTGCGCCTCGTGAGGGTGCTCGGAACCACTGTAAATCCGCACCTTCCGCATCATTTGTCGGCCCAGTTTCGTACGCGGCAACATGCCTTTGATGGCGTGTTGGAGCACGAACTCCGGCTTCTTTTCCAGCGCGTCTTGAAGGGTCACCTTCTTCAATCCGCCCGGATATCCGCTGTAGCTGGTATAAACTTTCTGCTCCATCTTATTCGAACCAGTTACTCGGATCTTCTCTGCATTGATGATCACCACGTGGTCGCCCGTATCTACGTGCGTGGTGTACACCGGTTTGTGCTTGCCCTTCAAGATTTTGGCCACTTCGCTGGCAAACCGACCCAGCACTTTGCCTTCTGCATCGGCCAGAAACCACTTGTGATCCATATCGCTCTTTTTGGCACTCATCGTTTTCATAACGTTTCCGGCGATGTTTTCCAAGGAAAACACCGCTTACGGCTCACCTCCTTTCAGGAACTGTTTTTCATCGATGTCAAGCCTTTAAAGATATAAAGCCCTGTTTTTTTTGTCAAGAACTAATCCCATCCTACCATTCTTCCCATAAATAAAAAAACGTCGCACGGCGGGAACCGGAAAACCGGCAACATCTCCGTGCGACGCAATACTTTCGACAGCTTCCATCTCGCAGGGCTCCGCAACAGGTAAAACCCGGCCAAACCCTGCCAAAATGACGGATCGCATGCCGTTCGGTGACTGCTGTAGATTCGCCAGGCGCGCGACCAAACGCGATGTTCTCCCGCACCCAGCCAGCGCACCTAACTACAGCCACCTCCACTCTGTGTACCAAAAATATAGGGCACTGAAAGGGTGAAGTCAACCGCTTTTTTGAAAATTTACCCGCAATAACATCCAATTAAAACACTTTAAAAACATATACTTACAAATAACAACGGAGTCCGTCGAGAGTTTTTCTTAAGAAGAAGGGCCCCACACAGGTCCAATATCTACAGGTTCTCTTTCGATATCCACCGCCCGTGGGAGGGTCTGGTTTACGATCTCACGTCCGCGGATCCAGCGCATCCCGTAACCCATCACCGAGTAGATTAAACGCCAGAACCGTAAGGAAAATTGCCCCACCAGGGAACATAAGCACCCATGGCGCACTCATAATCAGCTCTCGGCCTCCACTGAGCATTGCCCCCCACTCGGGTAGCGGTGGACGGGCACCTAACCCCAAAAAACTAAGCCCCGCCGCATCCAGAATAGCTGTAGCCAGGCCCAGAGTTGACTGTACAATCAAAGGTGCCAGACAATTTGGCAACACCGCAAACAGTAAAATACGCATATCTCCCGCACCCAGCGCCCGGGCTGCCTGCACATAATCCTGTTCCCGCACCGTCAACACAGAGGCACGCACCAGCCTGGCATATTGTGGCACGGCTACCACCCCTACGGCCAGCATCGCATTTTCGAGTCCTGGCCCCAGCACCGCCACAATCCCAATCGCCAGCAAAATACTGGGAAATGCCAGCATCAGATCCATTGCGCGCATCAGAACCTGGTCCAGGATCCCTCCCCAGTACCCGGCCACCAGCCCAATCGTCGTCCCCAGCACCAGAGCCAGTACCACCGCAACCACCCCAATGCGCAACGAAATCCGGGCCCCATAAATGACACGACTCAGAATGTCCCTTCCAAAATCATCGGTTCCAAACGGGTGCCCCAATGATGGCCCCTGCAACCGGTTGTACAGATCCTGAGCCAGTGGATCGTGGGGTGCAATCAACGGCGCACCCACAGCAACCAGGAAAAAACCGATCAGCAGGGCTCCGCCCAGAACCGCCAGCCGGTTCTTACGCATCCGCTTCCAGAGCATTGTCGCCCGGCTGTCAAATTCCATCGGAACCGTATTGGAACTCTGTAGCATACGCTCCTTTTCTCGGTTTAACTGTATTTGATCCGCGGGTCCAACCATGCATACAGCACATCCGCGATCAGATTTACCACGACAAACACCGTCGCAATCAGCAACACCCCTCCCTGAATTGCGCGAAAATCACGCGCATATACCGCCAGCAACAACCAGCGGCCCACACCAGGCCAGGCAAAAATCGTTTCCGTAATTACGGCCCCACCCAACAGGTAGCCAAACTCCAGGCTAATTACCGTGAGCACCGGAATAAATGCATTCTTCAGCGCATGCCGAAAAATCACGGTTCGCTCCCCCAGCCCTTTTGCCCGGGCCGTGCGCACGTAATCCTCCTTAAGCACTTCCAACAGACTGGACCGGGACATCCGCGCAATAACCGCTGCAGGAACCGTACCCAGTGTAATCCCCGGTAGCACCAGATGCCACAAGGCATCTCCAAACACCTCGAACTCGCCCGCGAGCAAAGCGTCCACCAGATACAACCCTGTTCGGGAGGGCACAAACAAATGCGCACTCAAGCGGCCGGATACCGGGAATAACCCGAGGTGAAGTCCCATCAGCAAGATCAACATCAACCCCAGCCAGAAAATCGGCATCGACACACCCGCCAGAGAAGCAGTCATCCCCAGGTAATCCAGTGCAGATCCCTTACGCGAAGCCGAAACAACGCCGGCCAAAATTCCAATCCCTATAGCCAGCGCCATACTCACCATCGTCAATTCCAGCGTAGCCGGAAACCGGGCCAGCAATTCCTCCGAAACCCGTCCGTGCGTCTTCATAGACCGCCCCAGATCTCCCTGCAGCAACCCTCCCAGATACCGGCCAAATTGCACGTGCAATGGCTGGTCCAGCCCCAGTTGCCGTCGCATCTCTTCCAACGCCTGCGGGCTGGCGCGCTCCCCCAGCATCACCTGCGCCGGATCACCCGGCACCAGGTGCACCATCAGGAACACCAGCACGCTGATCCCCAGCAGGGTGGGAAAGAGCAACAACAATCGCTTCAGGATAAATCCACGCATAACAACTCGAAATTAAAATTTCGTCCAACATCAATTCCCTGCCGGGCAATGCCTCGACCATCCGTGCATGTGGGTGGTTATCGGCGGTTGCAGCGGTTACTCAGGAATTCCTCAGGCCAATCCCCTACGGCCCTTTTACAATTTCAACATGGCGAAACCACTTGCTTCCCGTTGGATGCAAACGAAATCCCTTTACGGTCTTCTTGAACGCTGCCGTCTGTGCCGCATGCACCAGAGGTACCCAGGGTGCATCCCGAAACACAATCTCCTGAGCCTGCCGGTACAACGCTGTACGGCTGTCCATGTCCACCTCCCGCTGCGCCTCTACCAGCACACCGTGCAAATCTTCGCTTCGATAAAATGCAATATTGTTAGCCGGATGTGCCGTTGCGCTTTTATCCAGCAACACGTACAGAAAATTATCCGGATCTCCATTATCCCCCGTCCAACCCAGCAACGCCATATCGTGCTGCCCACGCTGCACCTTGTCCAGGTAGGTCCCCCACTCAAAGCTCACAATCTCCGCATCAATACCCACCCGTCTCAAGTCCGCCTGAATTGCCTGTGCAATTTTTAACGGCTGCGGCATATAAGGACGTGGCACCGGCATTGCCCACAAAGTGGTCTTAAATCCATTCGGAAACCCCGCCTCGGCCAGCAAAGCCTTTGCCCGCTCGGGGTCGTACGCATACCCTTCCACCCCGTCGTGGTACCCCCACATCGTTGGCGGAATAGGGTTCACCGCAGGCACGGCCAACCCTTGATACAAATTGTCTACCAGTGCTTGCTTATTCACAGCGTGATTCACGGCCCGCCGCACCTTCAGCAAATGAAACGGCGGCCGGTCCATATTCATCGCCAGGTACCCCACATTCATCCCCGGCTGAGACAGCAACTCCAATTTGGGATCGCCTTCAATATTGGGAATGAAATCCGGAACCAGGTTATCCATCCCGTCAATCGAGCCCTGTGAAAGTGCAATCAACCGTACAGAATTCTCCGGAATGCTACGAAAA